>JAOZNB010000067.1 GCA_029933995.1 Candidatus Moraniibacteriota bacterium
TTGATTGGAAAGTTACTTGTATATCTGTTGTTGCTGAATTTACTGTTTCTGTTATGTAACCACTTGCTATTGCACTATCTACTTGTGATGTATTTGGGTCTGTTATTGTTATTTCTGTTACTTCATCCGTTGTAAAATTTACTTCATCTCCATAACTTGTTCCTTCTGAGTTTGTTGCTTTTGCTCTTACGTAGTATGTTGTGTCTCCTGTTAGATTTGTTAATTCACATGAGTATGTTCCCTCTGCTCCTGTTCCTGCTGTACATTCTTCTGTGTATGTTCCTGGTGATGTTCCCCATTCTATTAGTCTTTCTGGATTGTTTGCTCCTATATCTGTTATTTCTCCATTACCTGTTGCTGATTCTGATGTGATTTCTGTTGCTGGGTTTGTTGTTAGTGTTGAAATTGATGCTACCACTATTGCCATAAAGTGGATATGAACTGCTCCGCTATCTGTACCACCTGTATCATCATATGCACCAACAGCAATATCTTCTACGCCATCATTATTTAAATCACCAATATTTGTAACAGACTTTCCATACATGTCAAAAGTTGAAAGTACTGGTCCATTAGTTGTTGTATCATTTATTTCTACAGTAGAAGCAACTGAACCATCCATGTTCATAAAGTGAATATGAATTGCACCAAAACTTGTGCCACCTGCATCATCACCATCTGCACCAACAACAATATCATTTATGTTATCACCATTTAGATCACCAATATTTGCTATAGAATATCCATACTGATCATAATTTGCAAGAACTGGACCATTTATTGTATTACTATTAATTTCTATTGTAGAATCAACTGAACCATCCATGTTCATAAAGTGAATATGAATTGCACCACAATTAGTACCGCCTGTATCATCACTATTTGCACCAACAGCAATATCTTCTACACCATCATTATTTAAATCACCAATATTTGCAATAGACCATCCATAATAGACCTGATCATCAAGAGTTGGGCCATTTATTGTATTACTATTAATTTCTACTGTAGAATCAACTGAACCATCCATGTTCATAAAGTGAATATGAATTGCACCACGATTAGTACCGCCTGCATCATCAGCTCTAGCACCCACAGCCAAATCTTCAACACCGTCATTATTTAAATCACCAATATTTGCGATAGATTTTCCATATAAATCATCATTTGCAAGTGTTGGACCATTAGCTGTTGCACTATTAATCTCTACAGTAGAGTCAATAGAACCATTCGTATTCATAAAATGGATATGAACTGCACCACGATTTGTGCCGCCTGCACCATCACGATATGCACCAACAGCAATATCTTCCACACCATCATTATTTAAATCACCAATATTTGCTATGGACGTTCCATAATAATCATCATTTGCAAGTGTTGGACCATTAGTTGTTGCACTATTAATCTCTACAGTAGAGTTAATAGAACCATCTACATTCATAAAGTGAACATGGACCGCACCACGATTCGAATTATCATGCTCTGCACCAACAGCAATATCTTCTACACCATCATTATTTAAATCACCAATATTTGCGATGGATGTTCCATAGCTATCATAATCTGCAAGTACTGGTCCATTAATTGTATAATCGTTTATCTCCACTGTAGAATCAACTGAGCCATCTCCAACAGCATACGTAGATTGCACAAAAAAGAATGTGGCAATAAACATCATTGTTGATATCAAAAAGTTTCTTTTCATATTTTTATTTAATTATTTATTTTAGTTTTATAATATTCAGTATAACATACTTTTTGATAAAAATTTAATTTAAAAAAAGTAACTATTCAGGTTTATCCAACAAATTTATAAAAAATACTTTTAAATAAGGATTTTTGAAAAATAGTTACTTATTTTTTAAAATCAAGAATACCTTCAATTGGTCAATTGTAGTATATTTTGGAGAAACCTGAATAGTTACTAAAAAAATAAGAAATTTTTTATTTAATATAAACTTAACTTACTCACAAGATTGCTTCACTTAACACATAAATGACACGGTTGTTCGCAAAGACATTGATACTACCCGTCTTTGCAAGGAGCGTTTAGCGACCTTAGTTTTAACTTTAATTATCATCCTCTCTCCCTTTTCAAAGGGGGAGATGTCCGAAGGACAGAGGGGGTTTTAATAACACAAAACTATTTATTATTATTCTAACCATCTTCAAAAACCCTCCCTCACAAAAAGAAATTTTGAATAACTTAGATTTATTTTAATTTTTCTTCTAAATAATTTTGCAACTCATCAAGTTGTACACTAGCCTGCTCCATAGTATCTCTATCACGCACTGTTACGGAACCTGTTTCAAGTGTATCAAAATCAATTGTTACACAATATGGAGTTCCTATCTCATCTTGACGACGATAACGTTTTCCTACATTACCACTATCATCAAATTCACACATATATTGCATTTTCAACTCATCAAAAACCTCTCGTGCTTTTGCGACAAGTTCTGGTTTATTTTTCATGAGTGGAAATACTGCAACTTTAATTGGTGCTAGATTTGCAGGCAATCTCAGAACTGTTCGTGACTTTCCTTCTCCTAAATCTTCTTCTATATAAGCATCTGTAAGTACTGCTAAAAATGTTCGGTCCACTCCAACAGAAGTCTCAACTACATGCGGTACGAACACTTCACCAGTTTGTGGATTTCTATACTCAAGTTTTTTTCCAGAATACTTTGCATGTTGAGTCAAATCATAATCACCTCGTGCGTGAACTCCCTCTAACTCCTTAAATCCAAACGGAAATTTATATTCAATATCCCACGCAGCCTTTGCATAAAACACTAAATTTTCATGTTCATGCCATTTTAAATTTTCTTCTTTAATTCCTAGATCAAGATAATATTGCCATCTCTTTTCTCTCCACTGTTCATACATCTCCATAGAATCATCAGGATGCACAAACATTTGCATTTCCATCTGTTCAAATTCTCTCTTGCGGAAAATAAATTGTCGTGCAGTAATTTCATTTCTAAAAGCTTTACCAACCTGAGCAATTCCAAAAGGAACTTTTACACGAGTTGAGTCCAGCACATTTTTAAAATTAATATAAATCCCCTGACAAGTTTCACCTCTCAAATATGTAGGCTCTTTATTCCAATCACCCGTAAAATTACCTAGATTTGATTGTACAAGTAAATTAAACTTCTTTGATTCAGAAAAATCACTACTCCCACATTTTGGACAACGTAATTTTTCTTTATTTTCAACTAACAAAGTATTAATTTCTTCTTCTGTCATTTTTTCATCAGCAAAAACTCCAGCATCTTCCAAGAGATGATCAACTCGCACACGGCTATGACATTGTTTACACTCTGAAAGAGGATCACT
The DNA here is from genome assembly GCA_029933995.1 of Candidatus Moraniibacteriota bacterium. Taxonomy (GTDB): domain Bacteria; phylum Patescibacteriota; class Minisyncoccia; order Moranbacterales. The sequence goes on from JAOZNB010000067.1 coordinate 3,347, forward strand.
AAATCCACCCACGTGTCCAGAAGCCTCCCAAACCTTTGGATGCATGAAGATGCTACTATCAAGTCCTACAATATTATCATTTTCCTGTACCATTGCTTTCCACCAAGTTTCTCGAATATTTTTGGCAAGTTCTGTCCCATAAGGACCGAAATCATAAACAGCAGCAAACCCACCATAAATTTCACTAGAACTAAACACAAAACCACGCCGCTTTGCAAAACCCACTATTTTTTCCATCAGTTTATCATCCTTTTTATTCTTACTCATAATATTTCATCTTAATAAATTACTCTTTAAATTAAAAAACTCGTCCTAATAGCTCCAAAGATTTTACTTTGAAATTATCAGGACGAGCTTCTACCCGCGGTTCCACCTGTGTTTTTGAATAATTATTTATTCAAACTCTTTATAATTGTTGTTTCTGTCTATAAGCACGCCACTACTCATCAGTATTATACCCAATATATCATTAATTCATTAAATGTCAATGTAAATTCCATTTTAAAACAAACAAAAATGGTAACGATGTACCATTTTTTGTTTCTGTTTCTATTTTTATTTTTATTTTTGTAGGTCTTTGGGTGGTATAAAGAACAAAAAATGAGCAAAGGCACCTACTAGCCTTTCCTCACCCGTTATAAATATATTATAGCACGCTTTTTTTGCAAAGTCAATCTACTATAGCTCAAAATCCTTTATTTAAAGCAAAAATATACTTTATTTAAACTAATTTTTAACTTTATATTTATAATTGCTTTTTTATTAAGTAATTTACTTTAAAATTATATTACAATATAACACCACAATCACGTTATTACATGCCTATAAGTGATATCATGGCAGAAAAATCCTTACCATCCCGCCTTGCAGAGAAAAAATGTTCCTTTTCTGCAAATGTACATGCACCACAATCATGCACATTATTCCTACCAATGCCACATTTTTCTGATTGATCAAGTATAATCTGTCTCAAATTAACTTTTACTTTATCTATTGTACTCCCTTCTACAATATATTTATCCTGATTATACAAGCCAAATTCTGCTATTATATCTTCAAATTTAAAATCACAATTCTCTTGTGAAATACCTGGACCCACTGTTAATTTAATTTTGTCTAATTGAGCTCCCTCACCAACCATCACCTTTAATGTTTCTGGCACAATCCCTTTTACAATACCTCTCCATCCAGCATGCGCAATACCTATCACATCATTCTCATTATCATACATGAGTACTGGAAAACAATCAGCAGATGTGATAGCAAGATAAACACCCTTCTCATTTGTAACAAGTGCATCCGTGTTATTTATAAAAACCTCAGATTGACTATTCACAACTGCAACATTTATCGTATGTTCTACACATGCACTAACAATCTGATCATAATTTATATTATTTTTTTCACAAAATTGTTTACGATTTTCTATTGCTTGCTCAGTTGAATGCTCTCCATGTGTTTTCATATTACCATCATCTCTTGTCGACATACCAGCAACAATATTTTCATGTTGCGAAAAAAAATTATACATTATTTTTTTTATTTTAATTATTTTTTTATTTGTAACATGCTCATTAATTTTACATAAAATTTTAAATTATGCAAAGCTGCCATTTGACCCCCAAGTGGCTCACCTACGCGAAATAAATGATGAATGTATGCACGAGTATAGTTCTTACATGCATAACAACCACACTTATTGTCAATTGGCGTAAAATCATTTTTAAATTTTGCATTAGCAATGTTCATTGTACCATAAAATTGACCATCTTCACTTATTTCTGTATCATTGTGCAAAAAAAGTCTTCCATGTCGACCTTCTCTTGTCGGTATTACACAATCAAACATATCCCATCCCACGTTATGACATTTTACAATATCTTGAGGTGTACCAATCCCAAGTGCAAATCGTGGTTTATCTTCTGGCATAAAGGAAGCTGTCTTCTCAATAATTTCTGTCATAAATTCTCCATCCTCATCTATATGTCGCCCACCAAAACTATACCCATCAAATCCAATTTCAATTAAAGCATCTGCACATTTTTTACGTAAATGTATAAATGGTCCACCTTGCACAACTGCAAAAAGAAGTGGTCGCGTTTTATCATCAAAACTTCTTTTGGTAACCTGTTTTTCAAATTCAATCTTACAACGTTCTGCCCACCTGATAGTTCTATCAACTGCCTTTTCAATCTCCTGCTCTGGTACATTATTAGGTCTTGGATCATCTAGAAGTACCATCATATCAACTCCCAAATCAAACTGAATTTGAATTGCTTTTTCTGGAGTAAGTAGGTGTTTACTGCCATCTAACACACTCTTGAAAACTGCACCATCTTCTGTTATCTTCCCAAGTTTTTCATTTTTGTGAATCAAAGAATAAACCTGATAACCACCACTATCAGAAAGTAATGGTCCATCCCATCCCATAAATTCATGTATTCCACCGGCATTTCTCATCAAATCCATTCCGGGTTGCAAAAGTAAGTGATAGGTATTTACAACCATAGGATGTACACCCACACTCGTCAATTGTTCATTGGTAATTCCACGAACACTAGCACGAGTAGCATCCGGCATAAAAAATGGTGTCACAATATCACCTCTGTGTGTTTTCAAAACACCAACACGTGTACCATTATTATTTTGTGTAATTTCAAAACTCATAAGATTCTAATTCAAAAAATATTTTTATGAATTATAATAATATCATCAAAATACTTTAAAATCAACTAACAATCTTTACATTCCACTTCTCCAATCTTAACTACAGAAAATAAAGTTTGTAATTTAAATTTGAACTAGATTTCAGACTCTTAAATCGAGAAATTAAACCTTCAAGTGCACACGCCTTCATAAACATTTTTAAAATTGTAATATTCTTCATATCTCGCATATTTTTACCATAAATATAAAAAGTATAATAGAATTTTCTATTATACTTTCCCTTTTTTATTATACAAACTTTTCCTTTCTAAATAACTGCGACAAACTCACTACTAAAAGCAATAAAACACCCAGCCAGCTAAAAATAAAAAGTGCCCAATCTATTGAGATTAATACTGACATTTTTCCCAACAAAATATTATACAAAATAAATTGTGTCAAGGCGGCTAATGCACATGTCATAAAATTCATGAGCGCCCACAACACAGGATCACAAATGTTATATTCATGATCCTGCCACAAATCTAACTTCACGTCTTCAAAACTAGAATCAAATAATGGCTTAAGTACATATATAAAGACAAGTATTACATAAATTGAAAAAGATATAGCAACACCTAATTCACCTACAAAACCTCCCAACCACTTTACCGCCGCATAAATCAAGCCAAAAAATAAATTTAATCCCATGATTTTTATCATAGGTGAAAGCATTGATTTGGAATAATCCAAAATTGTTCTGAGAGAACTTTGATACCACGAAAATATCAATGCCATCAAAATAAATCCACTAACCAAAATAATCACCAGATTTTTGCAAT
>JAOZNB010000068.1 GCA_029933995.1 Candidatus Moraniibacteriota bacterium
ATATTTTTAACAATAACTGTTTCATCAAGAGCTTCTTGCTGTCCTATGATAAGTGTTAATTCTACTCCAAGCTTATTTGCATGTCTTAATTGTGCGCTCAAACTACCACGACCAAAACTCTCTGCAACTAAAATACCTGACTGTTCAATATTTGCAAAAAGTTGTAAACTCTTTTTCTTTGCTAAATTACCTAACTGTGCCAAAAATACACGAGGCTGTGCTGGTTGATATTTTTTTGCTTTTACACGTTTCATTTCCATGATGAGACGATCAATGCCAAATGCAAATCCAATTGCTGGTGTTGGCTCTCCGCCAAACAATTCAATCAATCCATCAAAACGACCTCCACCGCCAAGTGAATGTTTCTTACCACCTTCATCGCTAGTAGAAATTTCAAAAACTGTACGCGTATAATAATCAAGCCCTCTCACTAATTGTGGATCAATTGTGTACGGCAAATCTAACTCATCTAAATATTCTAACAAATTTTTGAAATGCTCACGTGAATCCTTATCTAAATGATCAATAGATTGTGGCGCACCTGCACAAATTTGAATACATTTATCATCCTTTGCATCAAAAATTCTGAGAGGATTTGTATCAATCATATCTCGATACCTAGAAGGCATTTTACTTTTCTTTGAACGAAAATATGCTTTAAGTAATTTCAAATATTCTTTTCGTGATTCTGTTGTACCAATTGAATTTACATGAAATTGTATATTCTTGATACCAAGAGTTGTCAAAACACGATGTGCTATTTGCATAATCTGTGCATCCAAAATTGGATCTTCTTCCCCAAAAATATCAAATTCTGCTTGATAAAATTCTCTATAACGCCCTTCTTGTGGACGATCATAACGATATGCCGGACCTATTGAAAAAAGCTTAATTGGCTTTGGCAATATCATCATGCCATGTTGAATATATGCACGAGCAATAGAAGCTGTTATTTCTGGACGAAGTGCAACCTTGTCACCACCTTTTGTACGAAATGAATACATTTCCTTATCAACAATATCAGTACCTATACCAATTGGACGTGTAAAAATATTTTCAAATTCTACCAACGGTGTATCAATACGCGAAAAACCATATTCAATTGAACGCTTTTCAAAAACCCTACGAATTTGTTCCCAATATGCTTGGTCTCCTGGCAAAATATCTCGCATACCACGAACTGTCTGTAGCACTAACTGTTCCTCTACAATAACTTTTTTTGTGACACATTTTGTTACTGTTTTTTTTGTAACTTTCTTTACCACTTTATTCACAGTCTTCTTTACAACTTTTTTTGTTGCACTATTCTTTACAACTTTTTTGGATGCTGTTTTTTTAGGTGCCATAAAATTATAAACTTTAACCAATTACTAAACTAAAAAAATGTGAAATTATTTATAGGCCATGCTCTCAAAAGTACCTTGCCAATAACATCATCTTTATGTAGTGGACCAAACGAACGTGAATCACTACTTGCAGGACGATTATCTCCCAAGACATAATATTCATCATCAGCAAGTATTACTTTTCGCGTACCATTTGTTTTGCGACCCTCTGGTAAATATGCACTTTCATCAAGTACTTTTCCATCAGGATGTTCCTCATTGTAGAGCGTTACCTCCCCATTATCAATTTCAATTGTTTCTCCAGGTAAACCAATCACACGCTTGATATAATATTGCTTCTCATCATTAGGTGCACGAAATACAACAATTTCATGTCTTTCTAAATCCTTTCGTGGCTTTACAGTAATAATATCCTTACCTAAAATATTTACTGGTGTATTTTTATATCCAAATTCGTTAACAATCAGATATTGTTTCTCTGAAAAATTTGGCTCCATACTTGCACCACGTACAATAAAAGGCTGAAACAGAAACATTCTCACTGGCACAATGATAATAAGTGCCAAAAAAAACATTTTTACTACTTCAATAATAAAATCTTTCATACTCTCCTGTTCTTGTTGTTCAATCATATTTTTATGTATTTTTATCAATAGTTCTAAAAAATTTATAGCTTAAATATGTCTCAAATAAGCAACAAACTTGTATTATCATACCATATTTTTACCACTAATGCAAACGTTGTGCCTAGTCCTATTATTTTGCAAAATAATAGGTTTTTGGAAGAGACTCCTCTGCTATAACATTAACCCAAGTAGAATCACATTCAGAAATATGTTGTGTAATGGATTCATTTAAAAATAATGGATCAATAATTCGTGATTTTACAGTCACACTTTCAACATTTTTACTATTCTTTTTTTTCAAAACAATTTTTGGATTATTCATTTCATGCCACAATTTTTGCAATTCCACATCGCTTTCAAGATGTGTATTAATTTTTGCAATAACTTCATCATCTGTCACAAAAAGTTCTTCATAATTAATGTAATTCATTTTTATTGCATACTTAATCCACCGGCTCGTACGTAAATACATTACAGCTGCCTCTTTATTTGAATAATATATATCATTTAATTTTTCAAAAAGCTCTGCATATTTTTTAGCAATGGCAAAATTATCAAATACCCATTTATTATCAATTACATGGAGATGTTTTAATATTTCATCAATCTCTAACGCGCTTGTTAAACCATACACGCTAACGCCTCGCAATGAATAATCAATACGATCTGCACACAAATTTGGCAACTTTGTTTCTTGCAATGGAAAATTATGTTCATCTAATATATAATCAACTGAAAAATCATGTCTTTCTAAAATATCAGGAATATTAGTTTTTCGTACAAAGTCTACAAAAATATCATCTTGATAATTTTGACTAGCACCTCTACCAGATTCAAAAACATAATCAGCTGTATGTGAAAAAGCACTGTGTGACATATCATGAATCAAACCTGCAAGCAGCTCTTCAATTGATGCTCCAAATTTATGTAACAAACTATAGCACCCTAACGAATGTTCAAAACGAGAATGTTTCGTACCTGGAAAATATACATCAAAATAACCTGCCTGATCTACACCTTTAAGTCTTTGAAATGCATCCGTATTTATAATATCAATAACAACTCTATCAACAATCTCTATCTCACCATAAATTCTATCAATATATTTCATATAATATATTAGACTTCTTAAAAAACCTTAAATAAGTGTCATCTCGAGCGTAGTGAAACGAAGTCGAGAGATCTCAATACTATAATAACATAATAAAACTGTGAGTTTAGAGATTTCTCCATTTCGCTCCGCTCCGTACCATACGGTAACGAGACTCCGCTACAGTCGAAATGACACGTAGGTAGTGTTTTTAAGAAGTCTATTATATAAATAAAATCCAAGCAAATTACTTGGATTTTATCTATAAATTTCAATTATTCTACAATTGCAATAATATCTTCAATTTTGACCATCACATAATCTTCATTATCCACTTTAATTTCTTCACCACCATATTTTTTGAACATCACAACTTGTCCTTTTTTTACAGTAATTTTTTTACTCTCACCAATTGCTGTCACCTCACCTTGACTAGATTTTTCATTTGTTGCTGATTCTGGAATATACAATCCTGACGCAGTTTTTGTTTCTGGCGCTACAAGCTTTATCAAAACATTCTCACCAAGCGGCATTACTTTTGTAGTCATACTATAATTTATTAATTACATTTAATTAAACTCCGATTTATTATACCAAACATTGGCATACGGTCAAGTATATTTACAAATAACCCAATAAATAAAATTATAAAAAATCTACTATTTTATTTTTTCTAACATTATTTCAATAGCCTTATTTAGTTGTGGATCATTTTCACTTTCATAATCTTCATTTGTATATTCTATTTCTTCATCTGGCGCAATCCCTATTTCATTTATTTGTTCACCATTTGGTGTTAACCACTTTGCAACAGTTATTTTTGCTGCTGTTGCCGTACTCGTTGGTATCAATTCTTGCACAGACCCTTTTCCATAAGATTGTTTACCTACAATTGTTATATCGTCACGATTATCTCTAAGCGCTCCTGCTAATATTTCTGATGCACTTGCACTGCCCTCATTTATCAAAATTACAACTGGTGTATTTACAAATGGATGTGCTCCTGTTGTGTATAAATTTTTACGCTTACCTTTTGCATCTTCTTCCATCACAACTACAGCATTATTTGGCAAAAATTTACTTGAAAGCACTACAGCTGTATGTAATATACCACCTGGATCATTACGTACATCAATTATAATACCCTTTGATTGGTTTTGTTTTATCTGTGCAATAATTTTATTGAATTCTTTTATTGTGTCCTCTCCAAATTGCATCAATTTAATGTGTGCAATATTATCATCCAAAAAATCAACACGTACACTATCAATATGAATTGTATCACGCACTACTACTATATCTCTCGTATCCGTTTCCTCATCTGCAATGCGAAAAATCTTTAATTGCAATTCAGTTCCTCTTTCGCCACGCATCTTTTTGACAGCCTCATCAATTGTTAATTCTGCAGTTGACTCTCCATCAATTTCTATTACTTTATCACCAGCTCTCAATCCTGATTTTTGCGCTGGAGACTCTTCAAGTGGCGTAATAATTGTCAAAATACCATCCTTTATGCCAACCTCCGCACCAATTCCCTCAAAACTACCATTCAAATCTTCACTCAGAGCTGTAAATTGCTCTTCATCCAAAAATACCGTGTATGGATCTCCTGTAGCGCTAAGCATTCCATTAATTGCACCATTTATCATATCTTGCGCTTCCAAAGAGTCATGATCCACATATTTTTCCTTTACCAAATCCCACACATCCCAAAATAATGCAAAATCAACATCTTCATTAACTTCCTTATTTTCAATAACTGCTAAATCAAATGGTACTGATACAGTCTCCTGTGTCTTACCTATACTAAAACCAAAAACAAAAAAAATTGCTGAAAAAAATAGTGCAATAAAAATAATCAGAATACGTGAAGTATGTGTCTTATTATTCTTTGTGTTAGATTGTTCACTTTGTTCCATAAATATTAATTTAATGTTTGAGTAATTTCTGGTACTGGATGATTTTTATATTTTGCAAAATATTTAATACCACTAGAGATATGTATCCAGGTTAATCTGTTAAATAAGAGCCCTTTCAATATACCACCTTTAGCGCTTCCTTTACCATAAAAATGATACATGGTTATCTGTGGATTATAACACACAATATAATTATTTTCCCAAAACCGCCTACACCAATCTACATCCTCCATATACATAAAAAATTGCGAATCCATCTTTCCTACTTTTTCCATCATGCTTCTACGCACAAACATTGCACTTCCTATCACCCAGTCAACTGGATATGGTTCATTTTTTTTAATATCTGTCATTTCAAAATGTGCTAAATGTTTTTTTGCAAAATCAAACTTTTTCAAAAATGTTCTACGATACAAAATTGTTTGAGGTTGATAAAAATGAAATCGAGTATTCTCATATTTTCCATTAAAATTTTTTTGCTTCGGACCTGCTAAACCAATTTTTGGATGTGCATCCATAAATTCAATAAATTTTGCTACCGTATGTTTTTCCAAAACTGTGTCAAAGTTTATAAAAAATACATATTCACCTTTTGCTTTATCAATACAAGCATTCACCATAGCACCAAATCCAACATTATCTTTATGCGAAATAAAAATTGCATCTGCAAAATCTTCACGCATCATCATCTTTGTATCCTCTCCCGTTTCTCCATCAGCAACAATAAGTTCATAGTCAAAATTAGCACAATGTTCTTGCACTGATTTTAAACACAAAGACAACATCTCTGGATTTTTATAGCTTTGTACTGCAATAGAAACTTTTGGCATGAATAACTAGTATATTAGTAATTAGTATTTTAGTAATTAGTATTTTAGTAATTAGTATTTTAGTAATTAATGACTAGTATTTTAGAGCCTACCACTCACTACCTACTACTCACTAATATACTAGATAATATTTGCAAACATTTCACGAATTTTATCGTAAGTATCACCTCGTGGCATAAGAATATAACCACGTGCATCACCCTCATGTGAATACAATAAACCTTCTTCTGAATTTTCCAATACTTTATGTTCAACTGAAACATCAGCGCCCATTTTTTGATAGAGATCAAAGAATCGTTGCATTTCCCACAATTCCATATCAGTATTCATATTACCACTCACAGCATTAAATAATTCTTGTACTTTACTAAAGCTCGTCAGAACGCCCATCGATACTGCCTTTTTCTTTACTTGTCCTATTACATCTTGTTGACGACGTGCACGATCAAAGTCACTTGATGTTGCACGAGCTCTCACATAACAAAGAGCTTTTTCTCCATCAAGAATTGAAACGCCAGCCGGAACTGTAAATACACCACCACATTCTTCTGTTACATTGTAACAAAGTGGATAACTTGCAACGACTTTACCTCGATGATCAATCTTTGACTCAAAATTTCCACTCTTTATTGTAAACACACCGCCATTTGCACCATCACACACTTTTTCTTCATGAAATTGAATAGGTTCTATAAAAGACTCTTCTAGATTTACCTCTACACCTCCGAGTGCATCCACAACCTCTTTAAATCCTGCAAAATTAACTTCTGTACCATAATGCATTCTCTGACCAGTAATATCTTCCAAAACTTGCTTCATTGCCTCTATTCCCTGTCCATCACCCTTTTCTTCACCATAATGATATACACCATTAATTTTTGTTGTAGTTGTTGTCCCTGGCATTGTTACATACAAATCACGAGGCACTGAAACCATTGATGCTTTATAAGTATCTTCACCTTCTGGATTTTCTTGCTTTTTAATACTTACC
>JAOZNB010000006.1:0-19909 GCA_029933995.1 Candidatus Moraniibacteriota bacterium
CGTAATTTTGTTCGATGTACATATTGTGAAAGACCTCTTACGGCATCATATTCTACAGGTCGACATGGTGGAAAATTTCCATATTATCGTTGCTACAATAAAAAATGTGGAGAACTTTGTTCAATCGCAAAAGCGAAATTAGAAAAAGATTTTTTAGATTATATTACAAGTATTACACCAAAAAAACAGTTTTTAAATTCATTTAAAGACGCTATTTTGGATGTTGGGCGTAATAAGTACTCAGAGCTTGATGGTGATAGAAAAGTAGCTCAGAAGGCCATTAAAAAGCTATTACAGGAGAAGAAAGGATTAATCAAAATGAAAAGTAAAGAGCTTTTGGAAGATGATGATTTTAAACTTGCGATGGATGATATAAAATCTAAAATTGCAAAACTTCAAATTCAATCTGACGATTCTGAATTGGAAGATTTCAAATTTGATGAAGCAGCAGATGAAGTATTTGATATTATTAAGAATCTTCCAACACTTTGGAATGAAGCAAAATATGAACAAAAGCGTCAAATTCAGGGTTTGATTTTTGTTGAAGAACCTACTTATGACAAAATAACATTTGAAACCCCTCAACTTTCGCCATTATTAGCCAAAAATAAAGAGCCAGCTCACGCTGACTCCTCTCTTGTAGTCCGACGGAGAATCGAACTCCGGTTACCAGGATGAAAACCTGGCGTCCTAACCACTAGACGACCGGACCTTTAGTCGCTATAAAATATGCATAAAAAGAAAAATAATCGTAAACAAAATTTTTCAATAGCAATATTTATTATACATGCTTTTTAGATAAATGCAAGCAAGTAATATCATAATATTTTTTTGATTGTCATTTTTTTATAAACAATGGTATTATGAAACGGTATATGTAAATAAAAAAAATATGACAAAAATATTCAAAGGGCTTTTTATAATTTTCATGTGTCTTATTGTGTCACACGTAATGATGGACAGTGTTTTAGCTGCATCAGATAGTGGTGGACAAAACTTAGGTGTCACCGTGGACAATACTTTGGTGGTTGTGCCAGCCACACCTATTATTACTAGTTTGGATAATATATCTTTTAATACGTTAGATTTGGTTGTTGAAGTGGGTTCGGGTTATGCTAATGAAGAATTAAATTTCGTTGTAACAATTACAAATACTGTTACGGGGGACGTTGAGAGTGTGAATTATACACAAAATACTAATAATGATGCACAAACAACTCTAGGTATTGTAGATTTGGATCCAGGTACGGAATATGATTTTGTTGTACGTTATGCAAGAGTGGGTGGTGTATATAGTGCAAACTCAGCACAAGAAAGTGTGGTAACTCTTATAGATTCTCCGGTATTAGAGTCTGTTGATGCCATTACTACTGAATCAGTTAATTTAAATGTGATTATTGACCCTGTTTTTATGGGATATCCGATGGACTTTGTCGTGGAAATAGATGGTGGTGGTAGTACATATACTGTGCAAATGACAAAAAATATTACTGGTATAAATGTTGATCTTCAGGTTGATGGATTGGATGCGGGTACAGATTATACATTTAAGGTTAAATATGCACGTGAAAATACTTTAAATTTTAGTGAATACTCTAATGAAATAGCTATCACAACAGAGTCTGATGAAGTGGATCTGGAAAAACCAGTAATTGATGATATACGTAATATCACAACAAATTCTATGGATATTATTGTTGAAGTTGCAAGTCGTGGTGGCGAAAATTTAGATTTTGTTGTAAATGTTACAAATATAGCAACTGGAGAAACAATTACAATTGATTTTAATGAGACTGTTGGTGGTGGTGATCTTGTTACACTTGGAATAGGCGGTCTTGATCCCGGGACAGAATATGAGTTTAGTGTAAAATACAGTACTAGCGGTAGTAGTGAATATAGTGATTATTCATCAACTGTAAGGGCTACCACTAATTATAATGATGGTGGACCAACAGTAGAAATATGTTTTAATGAATCAACTGTTGTGATTGCAGAAACAGAATTGCAAACATATTTAGATCAGGGTGCTACAGTTGGTGTATGTAGTTTAGATGATAATAAAAAGATCACTATTTGTCATAATGGAAATACGATTTCAATATCACGAAACGCTCTACAAGCACATTTAAATAAAGGAGCAACAATTGGAGAATGTCCTATATCAGGAGGATCAGTTGACATTGATGAAATTAAAGATATTATTACAATTGTTAATAATATAGATAAAGATGAAATTAAGGACATTATTGCGCCGGAAGAAAAGAAAAAAACATATCAAAAGGTTGCAGTTGCAGGAATTGCTGCAGGAACGACGGCAGCATTAGCTAGCTCAGCTATTCCTTTGTTCGCTACGATGCCAGGAGCATTTGGAAGTTCAATATTCTTGCAATTTTTGGAACTCTTTGGAATTATGGGTAGGAGGAAGGAGGAACGAAATTGGGGTGTTGTATTTGATGCAGATACTCATATGCCGATACCTGCTGTTAAAATTGTTTTATTGGATCAAATGGGTAAAGAGATGGCAACAACTTATTCGGATAAAGGAGGAAGATTTGGTTTTTTGGTTAGTGCAGGTAAATATGTTATTGATGTATTTAAAAAGGATTATACAGTTGTTAAAGATGCATCTAGTGATAGTTTGTATGGTAATGTATATAATGGTCAATCTGTAACCATAAATGAAGATCATTTAATGTCATCAAATATAGCCATGAAGATGGAAGGAATGAATTGGCAGGAGTATGCTGATGAAAAAGTTACTCAATATAATTCTAAATGGTCGGTATTTAAAAAATATTTTTTTGATGTAATTTATGTTATAGGTTTTGGTGCAACAATTATTGTTACATATTTTTATCCATCAATATTTAATTTTGTTGTTTTGGGTATTTATGTCTCTCTGTTCTTATTTCAGAGGTTCTTTAAAAAGAAAAAATATGGTTCAATTAAAACAGAGAAGGGCAAGCCTGTACCATTTGCTGTCGTAAAATTATATGATAAAGAAACAAATGAAAAACAAAATTTTGCAGTTACTAATTCAATCGGACGATACTATCTTTTGACAGAAAATGGAACATATAATTTAAAAGCGCAGGGTCAACCAGTCAGTGGTGTGCAATTTGAAAAGAAGGGCAGTGTAAAGGTAGATGATGGAATTGTACGTAAAGACTTGATTGTTTAGATTTTGATTCTAATAACTTTTAGAATTATCTAATGAGTCTTGCATAAAAATAAAAAACAGTATACTTGTTATGTATACTGTTTTTTATTTAAGTTACAAAGGAGTTCGTAATGTCATAAATTCTGTTAATGGAATGTTATTGTCTAGGATGGCTGGATTTAGTTGGGCTAATTGGTTAATATCATAATTATATTGTTGAGCAATATCTGATAATGTAGATGATTTATTTACTGATAAGCTAAGTTTAATTTTTTGTCCAGCTCTTATTTTACCTTCATTAGAAATATTATTTTGTTCTTTTATGAGTTGCGCAAGATTTGGGTGTAATGCTGTGTATTTGGGATAACGATCTTTGTAAAATTGTACAATATTGGAGAAGATATTTCCTTTTTGCACAGTATACGGATGCAGAGTGGCCATTTCCATTTTTGGTATTTTCATTTCCTTGTATTTCTTTTTGGTACCTTCTAGTATTTGTGATAAGTTTTCTTGTTCAATGATGTCATTAATTGCAAAAAATTTTCCAGGATAATTAATATTTTCATGATAAGAACTGATTAGTTTTAATATTTCTCTTACGCGTTTTGATGGGTTTGGTGGTGGTAATTTTAATTTTTGATTAGGTGTGATGTTATCAGAAGTGAGATTATTTATCTTTTTAATTTCTTGGTAGTCTACGTCATTCGCCTTTGCAATTGTCCCTAATATATCACCATGTACAACTGTATAATTCCTGTGCATTATTTCATTTTCTATTTTTTGATTTATTTCATTTTCTAACCATCTGTTAAATGCATCAAATGTAATTTCACGTTTTGTTGGAATAATGAGTTTTGTACCAGGACTCAATTTACGCACATCCTCATCCTTGATGTCATTTATTTTTTTGAGACGTGTTATAGATGTATTGAATTTGTTTGCAACGTATCCTAATGTTTTTTCTTTGGGAAGATTAAAGGTTATGACATTATCATCAGTATCTCTTTGTTTTTCTATATCATCTGGTCTCATCTGTTCTTCCATGTCTATAATATGCTCAATGTATTTATTTGTGTATCCGCCATTGTAGTCCATTAGTGCAAGTCTCCAATCATTTCCAAAATTTTCATAACTATCTCGTAAATGTTTTGCACAGAGTTTTGCACTTTTGATAGGGTCACGACGTTCATCATAAGTATTTGTTACTGTAAGACCATATCTGAGTGCCGTTTTTGGTATGATTTGATATGGTCCAACTGCCGCCTTGTGTGATATGGCATCCATATCAAAGTGAGATTCAGCAATCGCGAGATAAATATATTCTTGGGGGATTTCATAATTAGTAAAAATTTCTTTTATTTCTGTAATCCAAGGTTCCATACGTTCAAGGCCTGCAACTATACCTTCTTTATAATTTATGCCTCCGGTATGATATTCATGTTGCCAGTATTTATGTATTGCATGGCGGGTGTTTTCATTTAGTGTGATTGTGTCACCAGATTGTATCTGTTGTTTGAATGTTTCGCCAATACTGGCCATATCGTCACGTTCAATATTTTGTTGTCTTTTTGTGGGTTCAATTTTGCGAGCAATTTCTGCAAGTCGTTTTTTTTATTTTATTTCATCTTCTTTATAAAAACTTCTCCCAGTTTCCTTTGGGGTGTTTAAATCAACTATAGTCTTGCCTGCAATTGCAAGTGCTGAAGCTGCAAATAAGCCTTTTAAAAAATCACGTCGAGTTGAGCCTGTTTCTGATTTTTTAAAAGAAGGTCTATCTTCTTTCTGAGGGGAAATATTATTGAATGGATTTTCATGTATGTTATTATTCATATATTTTATTATATACTACAAATGTGATATATTGAAGACTATGGATGGACAAGCGATTATACAATTTTTAAATGAATATAGATATTGGATATTATTACCTCTTATGATTATTGAGGGACCAATCGTGACACTTATTGCGGCATTTATGGCATCGCTAGGCGTGTTTAATATTTACGCTATATTTGTACTCTCTGTGTTTGGAGATATGTTTGGAGATATTTTATTTTATATATTTGGACGTAAAAGTGGCATGCATTTTGTTGATCATGTAGGTCATCATATTGGCATCACAAGAGAATTGGTTATCAGAATGGAAAAATTTTTTGTACGCCATGGAGGTAAAACAATTATTATTGTAAAATCAACGACAGGGCTTTGTTGGGCGACATTTATTGCAGCAGGAATTGTGAAAATGCCATTTTATAAATTTATGGGGTATTCTTTTGTGGGTGGATTGATGTGGAGTAGTTTTTTAGTATTTACAGGATATTTTTTTGGTAGTTTTTATGAACAAATATCAACTTATATTAATTATGCAGGTATCATTGTGGGTGGTTTTGCAGTAGTATTTTTTATTGGTATTAGTATATACAAAAAACATAAGACACAAGATTTTTTTAAGACAAATAAATCATGCTGAAGAGTAACCCCTCACACCTTTAAACAAAATAATAAAGAATCATTGCGAGTAGAGGTCACAATCATTGGGTTATGCGAAGCAATCTTGAAAGGTTTACGGATAATCTTGCTGAGATTGCTTCGTCATACCTCCTCGCAAAGACACTATTTTAAAAGAGTTTGTGTAGACGTGTGAGTGGTTACGCTGAAGATTATTGCATTTGTGGGGATTTTATTGTATACTATTGCGAGAATTGATGAATTTTAGTAAAATGATAGAAGAAGTAAAAATCTTGTGTTTTTTTGATTTTAAATAAAATATGACAGAGTACGTTCAAAAAATTTATAATACTGTACGGCAGCGCGGTCGGAATATTCCAAATACAATGCTCAATAGGTATAATGATGATCTTAATATTATCAATAAGCCATTTCATCTCAAGGGCACATGTGATACATGTGTAATTTTAGTGCATGGTTGGACATCTACTCCATATGAAATGCGAGTACTAGGTGAGCAATTAAATGTAGAAGGGTTTGCAGTTGATGCACCGTTACTATCTGGACATGGTACACAGCCAGAACATTTGGAAAATGCGTCATGGGATCAATGGGTAGATGATGTTGAAAAAGTATATAAACGGATAAAAAAACAATATGCCAAAGTATATATTGGTGGTATGTCTGTTGGTGGTAATTTAGCTCTGCACGTTGCAGCAAATAATTTGGATGTCGATGGATTGATATTGATGAGTACACCTTATACTCTAAAACATGAAAAAATAGGTGTGTCTATGGCACAAGTAATGAGTAAGTTTATTAGTTATAAAAAGAAATATTATCCACGTGTGTGGAATACGGAGCCAAGTATTACACAGCTTATCTCATATCAACGCTATCCAATTAGTAGTGCATTTGAGGCACATGAAACAATTAGGCAATCTCATAAAATATTAAGAGATATTGTACAGCCAGTTTTTTTAATACAGCCAAAAAGAGATCATTTAGTATCATCGGGTAGTGCAGAAAATATCTATAATCGTATTCAATCAAAGAAAAAAGAAATACGAATAATTGAAAAAGCAAGTCATAATTTTATGGGAAATGGAGATCATGCAGAAGTATTTGATAGTGTTATCAGTTTTATAAAACAAAATTAAAATTTATATCAAAATTTGTACAAATTTGTACAAATTTTTTTATAAAGGATAAAAAGTATGCGTATTGCAATATTTACAAATAATTATCTACCAAATCCATATGGTGTTAGTACATCTGTGGAGGGTTTTCGACATGCACTTAGTGCAATGGGTCATACAGTATATATTTTTGCACCACAATGGGGTGATGAAGTGATAGAAGGTGAAGAAAATATTTATCGCTACCCATCGGTGAAAGTACCAACAAAAATTGAAGCTTCAATGGTTGTGCCATATTCATCAAAGATGAATAAAATTATTACAGAGTTGGATTTTGACATTATTCATGCACAACATCCAAATTTGTTGGGTACAGTAGCAAGTAAATGGGCATTAAAAAAAGATGTACCACTAGTCTTTACGTGGCATTCACTTTATGATAGATATGCTCATTATATTTCTTTTGTACCAGAAAAATTATCGGGAAAATGGGCTATGAAAAATGCAGCTGGATTTGCAATGGATTGTGATGAAATTATTATTCCTACTGCGTCAATTGCAAAAATTATAAAGTCTGCAGGTGTAGAACATAATCGTATAAGTGTTGTGTCGTCTGGTGTGGATGAAAATTTTTTTGCAAATCCAAATGGTAAAAAAATACGAGAAAAATATAACATTGCAGATGATTGCGTTGTACTTGGAACATTGTCGCGATTGACAGAAGAAAAAAATATTATTTTTTTGACTGAAACAATTGCAGAAATATTGCAAAAAAATACAAATATAATTTTTGTATGTGCGGGCGAGGGTGATTTGAAGGATGAAATAAAAGAAATTTTTAAAGACAAAGATGTAAGTAGGCAGGTAATTTTTACAGGAAAGGTTGCACGTGAGGATGTGAAGCATTATTTAGATGCTAATGATATCTTTGTTTATGCGTCAACGTCAGAAACACAAGGCACAATCGTAACAGAGAATATGTATACAGGAAAGTCAATCGTTGCTGTGGGAGAAAATGGCGTAGGTGATTTGATTGAAGATGGTGTAAATGGTATCTCTGTACCAGAAGAAAAAGATATATTCATCAAGGGTATTCAAAAATTAATTGATGATAGACAGTTACAAAAAAAAATAGGAAGAAATGCATATAAAATTGCACGAGAAAAATATACAACTACAGTTTGTACAAAAAATTTAGTAGACGTATATCAAAAGGCAATTGAATATCATAAAACAAAATAATATAAAATCATCTTGACAAAGGGTGTTTTTGTTTGTTGTTCTGATAGAATTTGAACAATTTTTTATTCCATGTGAACATTTGTATAGAATTGTTCTAATTCTTTTTTTAGCTTTGGGTATTTATTGAGGGTAGAATCTTTTTGTAATATTTGAATAGCGTAATCTCTGGAGATTGTTACAAGTTTGATATTTGAAATATTTTTCATGGCTCCATCAGGGAGTCCGTGTTGTTGATTGCCTAGAAATTCTCCAGGTCCGCGAAGTTTTAAATCTATTTCGGCTAACTTGAATCCATCAGAATATTTTTGCATTGCTTTTAATCGAGTGCTATTAAGTCTTTCAGAAAATAAGAAACAATGTGATTGGTGTTCTCCTCGTCCTATTCGTCCTCTAAACTGGTGTAATTGAGATAATCCAAAACGTTCTGCATTTTCTATAATCATAACATTTGCATTTGGCACATCAACACCTACCTCAACTACTGATGTTGAAATGAGAATATCAATTTTACCGCTCCCAAAGTCATTCATAAGTTGTTCTTTTTCCTTTGATTTTAGTCGTCCATGCATTAATCCGAGTCTTTGATTTGTGAAGACATCATTTGCTAATCGTTCATATTCTTCTTTGGCTGCTTTTACATTTTTGAGAGCGTCTGACTCTTCGACTAGTGGTAGTATGATATATGCCTGTCGTCCATTCGCAATTTCTTTTTTGATAAAATCATAAATATTATTTTGATCTTTTAGTCCAACTACCTTTGTTTGTATTTCTTTTCTATTACCTGGTTTTTCATCAAGTATAGAAACATCTAAATCTCCAAATAGTGCTAGTGCAAATGTTCGTGGGATAGGGGTTGCTGTCATGGTCAAAAAATGTGGAATAGCATCAGGATTGCCATCGTTACTTGTAGATGCTTTTTTGGTTAATGTTGCTCTTTGTGCGACTCCAAATCTATGTTGCTCATCAACAATGATTAGTGCAAGGTCAGAAAAAGCAACATCATCTTGAATTATTGCATGTGTACCTATAATTAATTGTAATTTGCCGTTATTTAATATTTTTAGCATCTTGGTACGGGTTATCTCTTTTGTTAGTGCTGGATGTGTTCCAATCATTTTATAGGCTCCGGTCAAGAGTCCTATATTATATTCATATTTTTCAAAAAAATTAAGAAATGTATTAAAATGTTGCCTTGCTAATACTTCTGTTGGAGCTAGTAATGCAACTTGATGTCCTGCATTTATACAATCTAGAGCTGCAATAGCTGCTACTAATGTTTTACCAGCACCAACATCTCCATTAAGAAGTCTATTCATAGGAGTTGTTTTTTTCATATCTGTAAGTATTTGGAAAGAGCTTGTTTTTTGAGCGTCGGTTGGTGTGAACGGTAAGTTATCTATAAAATTTTGTGTTAATTTTTTATCAAAAGGAATTTTTATTGATTTTTCTTTTAACAGAGATGCTTTTGTGCGAATAGTTAATAGTTGTAATATAAACATTTCTTCAAACATAAATCGTTTTGCTGCATACTCAATTTCTTCTTCCTTTTTGGGAAAGTGAATTGTTTTGAGTGCATCACCCAGTGACTGTAGATTTAGTTCAGATAAAATATCTTTTGGTATAATATCATCAAAATCCATGTCTTGTGAAAGTATCATCTGAATTTGCCATCGCAACCATTTTGACGTGATGCCAGCAGTTTCTGGGTAGATTGGTACAAGTCGTCCAGTACTTGTAGGTGTTCGTTCAAGTCGTTCTATATTTGGAGAGCTAAATTGTATAATACCTTTTTTGCTTAGTGCCACTTTTCCACTTACTCTTATTTTTTTATCAGTTTGTAATGTACGTTCTACAAAAGACTGATTGAACCAAATCATTTCAATGGAACTAGTATCATCAGTGATTGTTGCGGATGTTATCGTTAGATGTCTTGTATGAATATGTGTTGTTTTGACATTGCTTATATACCCAGTAATAGTTGCATTAGTGTCTGGAGATAATTCAGAAATATTATAAATATGCGAAAAATCATCATAACGAGAAGGAAAATGATAAAGTAAGTCTTTCACCGTGTGAAGATTTAATTTTTTTAATTTTTTGGCGTGCTTTTCAGAAATTCGGGATAATTTTGATAAAAGTGTAGTAAGTGTAGTCATAAATAATTTGTAGTTATAATTACTTTCAATGATAACATATTTTGAAATAGAAAGGGCGTAAGAAATTAATTCTTACACCCAAATTATTCTTTGTGTGTTTGTTATATCATTTAATGACTTTTGCGTGAGCACATAATACAAAGTGTACTGTGCGTTTTGAGGATATCTGCTAATAGAATAATATCTCCACATTTTTCACAATGACAATCCCATTTTTCTGTATGGACATAATGAATAAGTGTTGATATTCGTGATATTTCATGATTAGTTATCCATGCTTCACGTTGGGTGATAGTAGGATTGTTAGAACAATTCAGTTTAGCTAGCATATCTGATTTTTCAGATAGTTGTTTCTGAAGTGCTTCTAATAAGTCCAATATTATATCAGCAGATTTATCTCGTACAAATCCAATGTCATTCACAAAGTCTGACATTTGATTTTGTAGAAAGGTATAGGTCTTTGAAGGGTTGTTAATGATAATTTGATGTTGGGGTGTAATGTAATACCCATTAGCCCCATTCTTTTCTACTGTTGAATTACACTTTCCGCAACATCGTAATAGTTCACTACACAATAGTTCGATATCGTCATCTGTGGCACCTGTTGCTACTATGCCAGTGAGGACATCATTTTTGTTCAATTTAAATTCTATTCTGTCAATTTTTTGCATTCGTACAAACTCCTTTTTTTGTAAAACTTATATAAGTATACACACGAAAGAATAACGTCAATAGTATATACTATAATATTCAATTAGTCAATGATAATTATCGTGAATAGATGAATTTGTTTTAACTTGTATTTAAAATAAAAAGTGTAATAATTGCTGTACTTTTGTTATAAATTATGTATAATAACAAGTTGTATTAGATGTGTTATTATTAAATATAGTAAGTATAAAAATAAATGATGAAAAAAGGATTTTGGGGAAAATTAGACAAACCATTTTTTGCTGTAGCGCCGATGTATGATGTTACTGATGCAGCTTTTCGACGAATGATCGCTAAGTATTCAAAGCCTGATGTTATTTTTACAGAATTTGTTAGTGTTGACGGACTTGCTCATCCTGTAGGAAGAGAAAAGTTGATGAATCATTTGTGGTTTGATAAAAGTGAGAGTCCAGTCGTGGCTCAGGTTTTTGGGATTAAACCAAAAAACTTTGAGTCAGTAGCAAAACTTTGTAATGAATTGGGTTTTGATGGAATTGATATTAATATGGGTTGTCCAGAAAAAAATATAGTAAAGCAAGGAACTGGCTCAGCATTAATACAAAACCCAGAACTTGCAAAAGATATTATTTCAGCAACTCTGGCGGGGGCAGATAATATGCCTGTAAGTGTAAAAACGAGGATTGGTTTTAATAAAGAAGAAATTGATACGTGGTTGCCAAATATCTTGGAAAGTAATGTTGCAGCTTTGACAGTGCATTTGCGTACACGTAAAGAAATGAGTAAAGTGCCTGCACACTGGGATATGATGGAGAGGATTGTTCAAATGAAAAATAGTTTATCATCAGATACAAAATTATTGGGGAATGGAGACGTGGTAACTATAGCTGATGGTATAAAAAAGATGGAAGATACTGGTTGTGATGGAGTGATGATTGGTAGAGGTGTATTTGGAAATCCCTGGCTTTTTGCAGAGGAAATTCAAGATGTATCAGTAGAAGAAAGATTGAGAGTATTAGTAGAGCATACACAACTTTTTGAAAGTCTTTTTACAGATGTGAAAAATTTTGCAATAATGAAGAAGCATTATAAAGCATATGCAAATGGATTTGAAGATGCAAGTGCGTTGAGAATACAATTGATGGATGCCAAAGATGCTAGTGAGGTTACAGATATTGTTGATAATTTTTTAAAAATTTATTCTACCTAAATATGAAAAAATTTATAATTAAGGCTATTATTTATATTATTATTTTTATAATCATCCTATCATTTATGTGGCAATTTCTATTAGATGAGTCATTATTTGATGTATTGGCTGGGAAGTAAGATTGGAATAAATAGATATTTTTTAAAATGAAAATTGCAGTATTAGTTAGTGGTGGTGTTGATAGTTCCGTTGCACTTCACTTACTCAAAAAACAGGGACATGATATAGAAGCATTTTATCTCAAAATCTGGCTTGAGGATGAGATGTCTTTTTTGGGTGAGTGTCCTTGGGAGGAAGATTTGTCTTATGTGGAAAAAGTCTGTAAACAGTGTGATGTGAAGTTAAATGTAGTACCATTACAAAAGGAGTATCATGAAAAAGTGGTAAATTATACAATTGATACTGTAAAAAATGGACTTACTCCAAATCCAGACATGCTTTGCAATAGGGAAGTTAAGTTTGGTGCTTTTTATGATAAATATGGTAAAGATTTTGATAAAATTGCTACAGGACATTATGCACAAATAAAAGAATTATCGAATGGAAGTGTACAATTGATGCGTGCACCAGACCCAATAAAAGATCAAACATATTTTTTAGCAATGATGACACAAAAACAATTAAAAAAAGCAATGTTTCCTATAGGATATATGCAGAAAAAGGAAGTAAGGGTATATGCAAGGGAAAATAAGTTAGCAACAGCTACTCGTAAAGATTCGCAAGGTATTTGTTTTTTGGGCAAAATTTCATTTCGTGATTTTATAAAAGAACATTTGGGTACGATAAAAGGTGAATTTATAGAAAAAGAAACAGGTGAGAAGTTAGGAATACATGATGGATTTTATTTTTATACAATAGGACAAAGACGTGGCGTAGATATCAATGGTGGTCCGTGGTATGTGTGTGATAAAAATGTAGAAAAAAATATTGTTTATCTCTCACATGGATTTTCAGGTGAGGATCATAGTCGAGATGAATTTGAGGTGAAAGATATGAATTGGATAAATGATATTTCAATAAAAAAAGAATTAAAAGTAAAATTGCGTCATGGAGAAAATTTTCATGATTGTAAAATCGTAGAGACATATTGTAATGCGTCTACACTAAATATAAAACTTAGTAAAAAAGATCGTGGAATTACGCCAGGTCAATACGCTGTATTTTATGATAATCAAGTCTGTTTAGGTGGTGGAGTTATTATATGATAAACAAAAAACTTATTTATACAAGAAAAGCTGATGTAGACAAAAAACTATGCTATAATAAACAAACAAAACACACAGTAAGGGAAAAATAAAAAAATGAATAATAAAAGTGTGATGTTTAAAAAACAAATTAAGTATAATTTTTCAAATATCATATCAGAATATAAAGGTAGAATGATAGCATTTTTATCTATTTTGTTGATTTTTACTTTCTCAATTATAACTTTAAATGTAACAGCAGCTCCAGATAATGAATTAACATATCACGGAAAATTAACAGATGCTACTCTAGATACTGCAGTAGCGAAATGGAGACTATAGATTCATCCTTTCAATCTATGATGCATCATCAGGGGGAAATTGTCTTTGGACAAATGGTGATCTAGATAATTCCTCAGACCCAACATACAAAACAGTTACAATAACAAATGGAATATTCTCAACAATTTTAGGAGAAAGTGGAGATAGACCCTTAGATGATTTAGATTTTTCTGAAAACTATTATTTAGACGTAAAAATAAGTGATGATACAACAACTCCTTTATCCTCAATGTCTCCAAGAAGAAAAATAACTCCTACAGGATTTGCAATGAATGCACATAGATTAAATGGTGAAGATGAAAGTTTCTATTTAAATACATCAAATTCAAGTCAGATTAAACAAGGAAATTTAACATTAAATGGAGATTTAGCAGTAGATGGAATGCTTTACGATTCAAATACAGATGAAGGTTCAAGTGGACAAATACTTTCTTCAACAGCAACTTCAGTTAGTGGGTTACAAGCCATGGTAGAAGATCAATTTACTGATATTGCAGGACAGGTTACAAACCTGTCCCTACAAGTAGATGCCAATGAATTAGTAGTGCAAGCCATAACAGATATAGAAGATGATATATTAGAATTACGAGGAGACTTATCCATACTTACAAGTATAGATACAAGAATATTAACATTAGATGTGGATAATCTAATGTTTGTAGATAGCGGAATATTGACTCAATTAACGGTAGATGAGGAGGGTATTGAAATTATTAAAAATATAACAGAGCTTACATTGGATGGGTTGTTGAATGTTAAGAAGATTGTGGCTGAAGAAGTTATATCAGAAAAGTTTGTTGCAAAAGGAAGCGATGATGCTTCAATATCTGGAACGGGAGTTATATGTAGAGACGGTGAAATATATTTTGAGGATAGTTGTATTGAAGGAACTGATGAAGATGTATCTGATGGGATTAGTGTTGTTGTTAATACCGAGGCTATCTCAAATAATAGTCGTATAATGGTTACTTCTAAAAAACCAGTTGCAATTGGTGTTACGGATGTAGTTGAAAACGAAGGTTTTACAGTTTCTGTGGAGTCCGAAGTTGAGAATGATTTGGTATTTGATTGGTTTATTATTGATAGTGAGTAATTTATTTACTTGCAATATTTTTATAATCGTGTATACTTGGGAGTACGTAAAAAAACGCTGGTGAAAGCGTTTCTTATTAATATTGTTTTATTGTTATTATGTCACAGGATAATCTTATAAGGTTGGTATCACTTGGTGATGAAGATGGAAAAGGTAAGGGTCATACTATTTGGTCTCACAAAAATACTAAGAAATTGCGTGGTATTAAACTTGAACTGAAAAAGTTTAATCCTATTTCTAAAACGCATACAGTATACAGAGAGAAAAAAAGTAAATAAATGTTTATGTTTTGTTGGCATATTTTTATGTCGAATGAAAAAATATTAAATTTAGGTAAATATTATATTATATAAAATTATGTCTAGAACATGTCAAATTACGGGAAAGAATTCCGCTAGTGGACACAAAGTCTCTCACTCTCAAATGAAGACTAAGAGGAAATTTAAGGTAAATTTACAGAAGAAAAACCTTATAAATCCAGCCACTGGATTGAAAATGACTGTGCGACTTTCGACTTCTGCAATTCGTACGTTGAACAAATGGCAACGAGAAGGGAAGCAGTATGATCTTCGAGAATTAGTACAAAAATAAATTTGTTTATAGAAAAACACTTAGAAATAACCCTAGGTGTTTTTTGTATTTATGTTATGATGTATACATGTTAGATAAAGAAACATTTGAACGTCATTTGGAAGATGTACACAAACAGACTGTTTTTTCAGAAAATTTAAAAGAACTTGTTTATGGTGGAATAGATGGAATAATAACAACATTTGCAGTTGTAGCAGGTTTTACTGGTGCCACAATGATATCTACTGATAATGATGCAGCTGTTATACCCGTAACTATTGTTCTTGTTTTTGGTTTGGCAAATTTATTTGCGGACGGTTTTAGTATGGGTGTTGGTGATTTTTTATCATCCAGAGCTGAAAAAAAATTATTTGAAGAAGAGCGAGGCAAAGAGGTAGTTGAAATTCAAGAAAGTGAACAATTTGAATATGATGAAACAGTTTTTATCTTGACTGAAAATGGTTTTAATAAGTCTGATGCAAGTACACTGACTGATATTTATAAAAAGAATCCTGAGTTTTGGGTTGATTTTATGATGCGATATGAGTTGAATATGGCACATCCAAATGAATCTCCTGTGCGTGGTGCTTTCATAACATTTACTTCATTTATTGTTTTTGGTGCTGTACCGCTCTTACCTTACATATTTGAGATACCATTGTTTGATAATAAATTTATGATGGCAAGTATTTTTGCTGCAATTGCATTGGCTGTATTGGGAATTATACGAGCTAAGTTCACTAAAGAGTGTATAATTCGTTCTGTAATTGAAATTGTTGGACTTGGTATGTCAGCAGCTTTTATTGCATATTTTGTGGGAACACTTTTTGTTTAGTATTACGTTTTACTCTTTGCAAAACATAGAGTGAAGTAGTATTATAAGATAGAATAATAAATAAAAATTTTTATGCAAAAAACATACAAAGGTGTTTCTAAAATTCTCTTAGTAGTTCTCGTAGGTATTATCATTGTGATTTCTGCAGTTATGTTTGGGTATGGCGGTGAAGAGGTGCAAGATGTAAAAGATGATGTACAGAATAAGGCACAGGATGTAATAAGTGAAGCAAGCGATGATGTAGTTTCAAAGGTTGTGGAAGAGGGACAGGAAGCAATTGGTAAAAAGTTAAAAGAAGCAGGTGAAAAGATGTTAGAAGAAGATGCAAAACCTGGTTATTATGGAGAATATGGGGATGATGGTGTGGGTGAATATGAGAAGGTAATATTATTTTTTACAGCTCCATGGTGTCCTAGTTGCGTGGAAGCTGAAAAAAATATTGAAATAGATAAAAAAGATATACCAACTGATGTTGCTGTTGTTAAAGTTGATTTTGATAATGATGTTGAGTTGCGTGAGGAATATGGTATAAATAAGCAACACACGTTTGTTTTAGTTGGAAGTGATGATGCAGATGATGTGAAGTGGGATGGAAGCATAACGCTTTCTGAAGTTATTGATAATATTGAATAATATATGGACATATACGAAGAATCATTGGAATTACATAAAAAACATGGTGGTAAAATTGCAACACAGTTAAAAGTGTCACTGAATAATAAAAAAGATCTTTCGCTTGCATATTCTCCAGGAGTTGCTGCTGTTTCGCGTGTAATTAGTGAGGATGTGACAAAGGCAAAGGAGTTAACTATCAAAAAAAATACAGTAGCGATTGTGTCAGATGGTAGTGCTATTTTAGGATTGGGTAATTTAGGGCCTCATGCGGCACTTCCTGTCATGGAGGGAAAGGCTGCTTTATTTAAATATTTTGCTGACGTTGATGCATTTCCAATTTGTATTGATACGCAGGATGTTGATGAAATTGTTGAATTGGTAAAAAATATTGCGCCAACTTTTGGTGGTATAAATTTAGAAGATATTTCTGCACCACGATGTTTTGAAGTGGAGAAACGATTACGTAAAGAATTGGATATACCAGTAATGCATGATGATCAACACGGAACGGCAGTTGTTGTACTTGCAGGACTTATGAATGCACTGAAATTACGAGGTAGTAAAAAAGAAGAAATTAAAGTTGTTGTAAATGGAGTTGGTGCAGCAGGTGTAGCAATTACAAAAATTCTTTTAGATTGGGGCATTACTGATATTGTACTTTGTGATAGTCAGGGAATTATTTGTCACGAACGTATAGGTCTCAATGAAACAAAAGTAAAATTGATGAAAATCACAAATGGGGGAGGGGTATGTGGAATGCTCAGAGATGCACTTGAAGATGCGGATGTTTTTATTGGTGTGTCAGTGGTAGGAGTTCTCAAAAAAGAAGCACTTAAAATTATGAAAAAAGATCCAATTATCTTTGCACTTGCAAATCCAGAGCCAGAAATTATGCCAGATGTTGCAAAGGATGCTGGAGCATTTGTAGTTGCAACAGGTAGAAGTGATTTTCCAAATCAAGTAAATAATGTTTTAGCTTTTCCAGGGATATTTCGTGGAGCATTGGATAATGATGTTGTGCAATTCAAAGATAAAATGTTTGTTGCAGCAGCAAAAGCAATTGCAAGATGTGTTGATAGTCCGACAGTGGATATGGTAATACCAGATCCATTTGATGAGCGCGTAGCAAAAGCTGTTGCACAAGTAATTAAATAATTTTAAAAAAAATATGAAAAATAAAATTATTACTGGTATTATTGTGATTATTATTGTTGGAGGTGTTTTCTTTTTGAGGTC
Source organism: Candidatus Moraniibacteriota bacterium (assembly GCA_029933995.1). Taxonomy (GTDB): domain Bacteria; phylum Patescibacteriota; class Minisyncoccia; order Moranbacterales. Next base: position 17,900 of record JAOZNB010000006.1, read on the forward strand.
ACGCAATGTTGTACAGTCTTATGATGAGGTTATTGTTACAAAAGGTGATGTGCAAAAAACAATTAATATCAATGCTCAAATGACACCAGAAATATATGCAGATATTTCAACAGAGTTACCAACGTTAATTGATTCTGTAGATGTATTAGTAAATGATCATGTTGAAGAAGGTCAAGAACTTTTTCGTTTGGACAAACAATCAATTTATGCACAAATCAATAATGCAAAGCTTGCAGTTGAGCGTGCAGAATTAGCAGAACAGCAAGCAAGACGTGATTGGGATAATTTAAAACCAGAAGAACGAGAGAGTATAAAAAAAGCCACAGAGCAATCACGACAAACATTGAATGAAGTATATGCACAGGCAGTAAAAACGACAATTGTATCACCAATTGACGGTGTAATAATTGAGCAAAATGCACGAGTTGGAGAGGTAGCAGTAGGTGTTGTTATGAAAATTATTGATCCAGAATCATTGCGTGTAGAGGCATTATTACCAGAAGTTGATATTGCAAAGGTTTCTAAGGGTGACAAGGTATACATTGTTTTTGATGCATATCCAGATAATGTTATTGCAGGTACGTTTGCATCAATGGACACTGGTAGTACAGTTGATCAAAACAGTACATATTATAAGACAATTATAGATATTGATGATAAGGAAAGTTTTACTATTTTAGATGGTATGAATGCTGAAGTAGATATTGTAATAGAAGAGAAAAATAACGTAACTATTATATCAAGAGATGCTACACAAAAAGATGATGAAGGATATTTTGTGTATGTGGTAAGTCCAGAGAATAATAAAAAAAATCCATTTGTAAAAAAATATTTTGAAGCAGGTATTATTGGCGACACAAGTATTGAGGTAATTTCAGGATTGAAAAATGGTGATAAGGTGGTAAAATTAGAAAATATAGAATAACAAATTTGAGCAGTATGTTTAGTAATACAAAATTGTCATTATTTTTGGCTATTAAAACAATTTTACGAGGTGATAAAGGTTCACTTATTTTGACAGTACTCATAATGCTTGTTGTTTTTTTGAATTTACTTTTTGTGGATGCTGTATTTAAGGGTATTACTGCGACAATGGATGAGGGTAAAATTAATTATCAATATGGAGAGGTGATTATTGAACCAAAAATAGGAGATAAATATATCAAAAATACAAATGACATTATAGATGAAATACAAGATTTTTATTATGTAAGTAGTGTGACATCACATTTACGTACAAGTGCTACACTTAAAAATGATAAATATAATGATGGGAGGGATGTGGCACAATTTGAGGCTGGTGTTATAGGGATAAATTCAGAAACGGAGAATAACTCTATCGATATAAAATCACATATTATTGAAGGACGTTATTTGGAAAAAGATGATTATAGAAAGGCACTACTTGGTACTGATATGGCTGGTGGGTATGGTAGCTCAGTATTTCCAGAAGACTTGGAAGGTGTGCGCACAGGTGATACAATCACAGCTGAATATAATAATGATATTAGTCGAGAATATGAAATTGTAGGAATTTACAAAACAAAGAATTTTGATACTGATTCAAAGATGATTATTTTACAAGATGATCTGAATTCAGTATTGGGGACAACAAATGAATCAAGCGAGATTATTGTAAGACTTACTGATAAATATTTATCCGAGCAAGCTTTAGCGGATTTTACAAAGATAAATCTTGGTGACTATGAAATTGAAGATTGGAATCAGAAATTAGTTTTAGGAAGAACGATTAATAAATCTTTTGATATGATTGGTTCAATATTGCGTATTATTGGTGCACTTGTTGCAGGACTTGTGATTTTCATCATTATATTTGTAGATATTGTAAATAGACGTAAACAGATTGGTATATTGAAAGCAGTAGGTATCCCAGAAAAAGCTATTATGTATTCATATGTTATTCGTGGAATGTTCTATACGTTGCTAGGTGTTATGTTTGGATTCTTGTTAATGAATTTTGGTGTGATTGGCTTCTTTAAATTGCATCCT
>JAOZNB010000006.1:19919-22530 GCA_029933995.1 Candidatus Moraniibacteriota bacterium
AATTCATCCAATTGATTTTCCGATGGGAGATATGGTGCCAGTAATTAAGCGGGAGGCTTTGCGTATGAGTATAATACTTTTTGTAGTTGCAGGTCTTATAGGCTCATTTTTGCCGGCTGTAAAAGAAGTGCGTAAGAAAATTCTTACATTAATGCGATAACATAAAATTGGAAAAAATTATGGAGAAAATTATTTTACAAACAAAACAACTTGTTAAAACATATAAAGCTGATTCACCTAGTCCAGTATATGCCTTGAAGGGTATTGATATACAATTAAAGAAGGGTGAATTTGTGGCACTCATGGGTCGTAGTGGATCAGGTAAATCAACCTTTTTGCATCAAATTGCATTACTTGATAGACCTACGTCAGGATATATTGCAATTAAGGGCGTGGATGTTTCTGAATTATCTGAAAAAGAGCGTGCGGAATTTCGTTTGAAAATGCTTGGGTATGTGTTTCAAGACTATGCACTGATTCCAGAGTTAAATTTATATGAAAATATTGCATTGCCTATGATGGCGCTTGGTAAAAAAAAGAAAGAATATAACAAAGAAGTGCTTGAAATAATTGAAAGAGTTGGTTTACATGGTAGAGAAGGTAATCTTCCATCAGAATTGTCAGGTGGTGAACAACAGAGAGTATCAATAGCGCGTGCAATTGTAAATAAACCAGATATTCTTTTTGCAGATGAGCCAACAGCAAATTTAGACTCTGAAGCTGCTGCGGTAGTGTTGAATATTATGCGCGAGTTAGTTGATGAATATGGTCAAACAATTATCATGGTGACACATGAACCAGATGATAAAAAATATGTTGATAGAGCTGTATGGTTAAAAGATGGTAAATTACAATCATCACAATAGTTATGAAAATATTTAATATTGCGTGTGTCATAAAGGATAGAGGTTGATAATTTCAGCATGACTGTTATGGATAATTATTGTGTAAAAAATATGTTTTATGGTATAATAAAATTAAGTAAGTAACTTCTTGGTTCTTAGTCGAAAAGTAAGAAAATAAATAATAAGTAAAAAATAAAAAATTATGCAAATAAAAAAAATTATTGCAGGAACAAGTGCAATTGTATTGTCATTAGCAATTACAACCGTTGCATTAGCTGAGACTGATTCATACGGTGTTAATCTTTCTGTTACAGTTGAAGAAAATATGACACTTGCTTGTGGTACAGATGTAGATATTGATAGAGGTGGTAGCTTAACAGCTAGTGTGCCAGAGTCAAATTCTACAACATGTACAATTACAACAAATGATGATAAGGGGTATGACCTATCAGTTGTAAATGATAATGCTGCTGATACAGTATTAAGGCATGGTGATTATGTGGTTGTAGGCGATACAGATTATTCAATAGCTGATTATGCTGGTACAATAGGGACACCAACAACATGGAGTGGAACGGGTCTTGGATTTAGTGTGTTTGCTGCTCCAGACAAAGAAGCAAAATGGGGTGCTGGATCATCTTGTCATGATTCAAATAACGCATATGCTGCATTTCCAGATTCAGATACTGTAATTACAAATGTGGTAAATTATTCACATGATGATACAACAATTGATGTATGTTATCGTGTTGATGTGCCATCAACGCAAGCATCAGGTGAATATACAGGCTCTATAACTTATACAGCGACAGGAACTTTGTAGAGTATAGTGTATTTTTTATTCTTTGAGAGAAATTTGTAATTTTTCTCAAAGAGAAAAAAATATAGTATATGTAAATTATACATAAACATGAAAAAAGTATTAGTATTATATATTTTTCTTTTTGTAAATACTTCTTAAATATATAGCAATGAGATATAAACAAAGTATAATATTTGGAGCTATACTTGGAATATTTGGGATGCTTGTAGGTGGAATAATTGCTGTAGACGCTGAATCAACTCCTAAGGCTGGAGTTCAAATTTCGCCAATTAGATTTGACTGGCAGATGACTGGTGGAGAACAGAAAACTGATGAGATTGTAGTGCATAATTTTTCTGATATACCACATTCTATGAGTGTATCAGTAGAAGATTTTTTTGTTTCTGATGATACATTAGAACCAAATTTTTTTATACCAGATGATGAACATCCGCGCAAAGCATATGATGTCATTGATTGGATTGATGCGCCTGAAGATTTTGTGTTAGAACCTGGAGAAACAAAGAAATTGCAGTTCAAAATATCTGTTCCAGAAGGACAACCAACGAGTGGATATTATGGTAGTATTTTCTTCAAAACTAGGACTGATGATGCTTACATGGATAGTGAGGATGGTGGTAATGTAAAATTAAAAGTAAATTATCGTGTTGGTGCACTGGTTTTACTTGCTGTGGAGGGTGATGAACCAATGAGAATTGATGGAAGCTTAGAAGAATTTAATGTTATAAAAAAAGTTTTTTGGGATAATCCAATAACATTAGTTGCAAAAGTACACAACACTGGAAATGTGCATTATCGTGTACATGGTCAAATAGAAGTGAAAAAATTTGGAAAAAAATATACAGTTGTAAATATAGATTCGGAAAATATTTATCCGGATATAACACGTATATTTACGGAATATGTAAAATTTAGTCCGTGGGATTATGGCATGTATAGTGCT
>JAOZNB010000069.1 GCA_029933995.1 Candidatus Moraniibacteriota bacterium
TCTTTTCTTTTTTTGCAGCTTCTGCCATTTTATCATTGCCACTGTCACCTTGAGCAATATCATCATCTGTTAGATGACCGACATCAGTAATATTTTTAATTTGAAGAACTTCAAAGCCACGATATTCTAAATATCTCCGCAAAGTGTCTGCTGTGATGTAAGCACGCAAATTTCCAATATGAATATAGCTATAAACAGTAGGACCACAAGAATACATATTAACTTTGCCAGGGTTGATTGGTTCAAATTCTTCTTTTTGATTTGTGAGAGTATTATAAAGTGTGAGCATAGTAGATAATAATTATTAATACACTAATATACTAACATACTAATGTACTAATGTACTAGACTTATATCCACCGTGCAAGTTTAAATATGATAAATGTGATAAGTGATATGACAAGTAATGATGTTAGGTGGATTAATAGAGCATATGGATTATCTCTAAAAGGCAGGCTTGCAATATTTAAGCTGAATATACTTAAATAAATTGTTATAGGAATCCACAGGACAGAAAATACAGTAATAATACGCATACGTTGATTTATTTTTTCTGATAGGAGTGAATTATTTGTTTTTTCTAATGAGGTTATTGTTTCTTTTGCACTTTCCAAATCATTCCAAAGACGGATATTTGTACCAATTAAATCATGATAATACATTTTTATATCTTTTGGAACGGTGCCATTTGATTGTGCAATAATTGATTCAACGATGGATCGTTGTGGCATGAGAGTTCTGCGAAAATTGAGAATATCACGCTTTACAATGCTAATTTCACGTACCATAGTTCTTTCATTGCCACTGAATATTTCATCTTGAATTTTATCTATGTGTTTAGTCACGTGATCTATTCTCGGGAAGCATGATTCTGTGAGTAGCTTGAAAATTTCATATAATAAATGTGCAGTAGAGTGAATCATGTATGTCCTACGTTTGCCCTCACTTTTTTGCAAGTCATCAAAGAATTTTTCAAGTTGGTAGATGTTTTTTGTGTGGCCAGTAATTAAATGTGTTTTTGTTAATAAAATATCAACTTCACTTGCATATGTGGTGCGTTTTTTACTGTCAAAAAGAGGAACATGAATTGTAAGGAAGAGGCAATTACTATATTTAGTTGCACGTGCACGATATGTCGGTATTGTAAATTCTTCTAGTGCAAGTGGGTGAATATTAAAATTTTCTCTGATGTATTCTACATCATTAATTGATGGATTTTCAAGATCAATCCATGTAACATTTTCGTGCTTAACAATTTTCATTTTTTTGTGTCCGCCATAGCTTTTAGAGAATGCGGATTATTTATATTTATTTCTATAATTCATTTTATCAGTAAATTGATATTTTGACAAAAAAATAGCAAAAATATAATTAATTGTGGTAATAGACAAGATAGCTATTTTGAGGTATAATATCTTATTATGGATAAATATAATATATTTAGTATTATGAAAAAAGTTATTTTACAATTAATTACGGTATATCAAAAAACAATTTCTCTAGATCATGGTGTATTTTCAAAAGTGTATAATCGGCGATTGTGTCGATTTCATCCAACGTGTTCAGAATATACGTTTACAGCGGTAAAACATTATGGCGTAATGCGTGGAATATGGATGGGTACAAAGCGTATAGGACGATGTCATCCATGGCATGAAGGTGGGTATGATCCTGTGTTAAAAAAAGTTGAGAAATGAGATGAGCTTCTTTGGATATTTATTTTGCAAGTATCAAAGGAAGCTTGTCTCATGGGGAGATAAAGTGCAATAAGGATGTTGTAATAGGAGATTTTTTATGCGTACACAAGGTGACATGGAAGCGTTGACAGAAAAAGAAGCTTTAAAATTTATTACAAGTAAATTGGGTTTTCCAAAGCCATCACCGCGGTATTTATGTTGGTATTTTCATTTAGAGGATGATGGTTTGTATACTCCAAGAGTTGATTTTGATTCTCTAGCAACAGAAATTGAGCAGGAGGATTTTGTGGAACGTTTGGCAAATGTGATTGGGTTTTCACAGCATCATCCAGAAAAAGAAACTGTATTTATGCAGATACGTGCAGTTATCAAAAAACATGAATTATAATTTAAATTGGTAAATATTAAAGTGTAATCATCAGGAGGTTTTGCATGGGAAATAAGCATAAGAATTTTTCAATTAATGTGCATGAACTACTTGGTAAGTGTGTTCATGATTGTGAATGGAAGTCACAATGTGAAGTTCAGACATGTACTATACATGGTATGACTGAAGAAATGCTCGATGGAATATTAGGAGTTATAAATGACGATGTTTCTTGTTCTGATTATATCAAGGGCAGGTTAGTTCTTGGTAAGGGAACATTAGCACGGTTACAGTTAACAAAAATCGGCTATGCATATGATGCACATATTTCAGTGGATGCTACTGGAGTATTGAAGGTGAGCATTCCTCATGATAGACAACGACAGATGATAACTGCTTAGAAAGCGGTTTGAGAATAAATAAACTGAGTATAACCAAATGGTTATACTCAGTTTTCTTTTTGGATAATTGGCACTCTCTTGACACGAGTGCTAACTTTAGTCTATAATAATAAATATGAATAAAAGACAGATAAAAATTTTTGTAGCAGTTATTGAAGAATATACTAAAACAGGGTTACCAGTTGGCTCATCTGTCTTGGTGGATAAATATGGATTTGAAGTATCAGCTGCAACACTTAGAAATGATATGGTACAGTTGGAGAGTGGGGGATTATTACACCAGCCACATGCTAGTGCTGGGAGAATTCCTACTGATAAAGGTTATAGATATTTTGTAGAAGATATCATGTCTGAGCGAGAATTATCAAAAAAAGAACAGCAGTCAATGCAAAAAGAATTATTACAATTACGTGCACAAAATTCACGATTAACCAGAACTACTGCAAAATTATTATCAACACTTAGTGGATATGTTGCAATAAGCGGTGTGCCGTGTAAGGATGATTTTTCTAAATGTGGATTACAAACACTTCTATCTGATATTGATGCTGACGAAATGGATGAAGTTTGTGCTTTAGCTGAGAGTTTGGATTATATAGATGAGAGATGTGATGAGCTTATGTTGGAGTTATCTGATGGAGAGACAAAAATATTTATAGGAGGAGATAATCCGATTAGTAAAACTAAAAATTATTCAATGGTGGTGAGTCAGTATGAGCGTGATGGTGAAAAAGGAATTGTAGCACTTATCGGTCCGAAGAATATGTCCTATGATAAAAATAAATCTCTGATTGATTATGTAAAAAAAATGCTGGGTGGAATGAGTGTGATTATATTATTAATAAGTTTATAAAAAGTTTGGTCATTGCGAGGAAATACGACGAAGCAATCTCAGTAGACTCATTGATGTGCCTGTTGAGATTGCCACGTCGCTAAATGCTTCTCACAAAGACAATGGTAAAGTAAATTTTAAATAAAAAAATATGGAAAAAATAAAAGGTACTAAAGAAAGGCAACTATTTCGATTATCTCAAAAGGTTTTGTTTTTTGATAAAGATAAGGAGCAATTTCTTATAATGAAGGCAGCTAAAACAAAAGTAGGTTCACCAAATCATAAGGAGTGGCTGAAAAAATATGGTCCATGGGATTTACCAGGTGGACATGTCGATAATGATGAAACTGATCTTGAAAAATCTTTATTTCGTGAGATCAAAGAAGAGACTGAAATTAATATTGAGAATCTTGATGTTGATACATGTAGTTTTGAGTTAATGACAAATACTAAAAATCCAAATGATGGGATGAATATCATTTATTTAATAAAATATTCTGGTGCAGTAATTCTCTCTGATGAGCATGAGGAATATAAGTGGTTAAGTGCTGATGAGATATTTAAAATGAAAAACGTGAAGCCATGGATAAGAAATGCTGTTGAAAAAGCTGTTAAAAAAATGGAGCTAGAAAATTCGCTAGACAGTTGGCATAGATGTCTTGCAGACTTTGATAACTACAAGAAACGACAAGTGGAACAGCAAAAAGAGTTTACACAGTATGCAGCTGAAGGTGTAATAAATGATATGTTGCCAGTACTGGATAATTTTTATGCGGCAACTGGTCATATTCCAGAAGGCGAAGAGGATAATCCATGGGTAACAGGAATCATGTTTATTCAGCAACAGATGGAAAAAGTGTTTGAAGAGAGAGGTGTGACATTGATTGAGGCAAAAGTTGGAGATGAATTTGATCCGCTTACAATGGAGGCAATTAAAAGCGATGATGAAGAGGGGCTAACTGAGGATGCAAAAGTAGAAAAAATTGCACAACCTGGATATAAAATGGGTGAAAAAGTTTTACGTCCTGTGCGTGTAGTACTTAAGTAATTAATAATTTAAAAGTTGATTTGTCATTCTGAATGAGTATAAAATTTTATCGCGAGAATTTTATATTTATAAGAATGGTAAATAAACATTTTATTTATAACTAATTTAAAGAAAAAATATGAGTAAAATATTAGGAATCGACCTAGGAACAACAAACTCTGCGATGGCAATCATCGAAGGAGGAAAGCCAGAAATTATCGAGAATAAGGAGGGGAACCGCACAACTCCATCAATGGTAGCGGTAAATAAAGGTGGTGAGAGACTTGTAGGACTTTTGGCAAAGCGTCAAGCAGTTACAAATCCAGAAAATACACTTTTTAGTATTAAGCGTTTTATCGGACGTAAGTTTGATGATAAAGAAGTACAAGAAGATATTAAACTTTCACCTTATACTGTAACAAAAGCTAATAATGGAAGTATTAAAGTAAAAATGGGTGACAAAGAACATACACCAGAAGAAGTAAGTGCGATGATTTTGAGCAAACTTAAAGCGGATGCAGAAGAAAAGATTGGTGAAAAAATTGAGGAAGCTGTAATCACTGTTCCTGCGTATTTTGATGATGCACAACGTAAGGCAACAAAAGATGCTGGTGAAATTGCAGGATTGAAAGTCCGTCGTGTAATCAATGAACCAACAGCTGCAGCACTTGCGTATGGTTTTAATAAGAAAAATGATGAGCAGATCGCAGTATACGACCTTGGAGGTGGAACATTTGATGTTTCAATCTTGGAAGTAAGTGATGACACAATTGAAGTAAAAGCAACTCACGGTGATACTCACCTTGGTGGTGATGACTTTGATCAAGTTTTGATCAAGTGGATATTAGATGAATTTAAAAAAGCAGAAGGAATTGATATTTCAAAAGACAATCTTGCACTACAACGTGTAAAAGAAGCTGCAGAAAAAGCAAAAATCGAATTATCAACAGCAGATCAAAGTGAAATCAATCAACCGTTTATTACAACAAGTGATGAAGGTCCAAAGCATCTTGTGATGACATTGACACGTGCAAAGCTTGAGGAGCTTGTACATGATTTAGTAAAGAAGACTTTAATACCTACAGAAGAAGCTTTGAAGGATTCTGGTTTTTCTAAAGATGATATTGATGAGGTAATTCTTGTTGGTGGTATGACACGTATGCCAATTATCCAAAAAATCGTAGAAGAATTCTTTGGTAAGAAACCAAATATGACAGTAAACCCTGATGAGGTAGTAGCAATGGGGGCTGCAATTCAAGGTGGTGTGTTCCAAGGAGATGTAAAAGATGTACTTCTATTGGATGTGACACCTCTTACACTTGGAATTGAAACAATGGGTGGTGTGCGTACTCCGCTTATTGAGAAGAATATGACAATTCCTGCAAATAAAACACAGATATTTTCTACAGCAATGGACAATCAACCAAGCGTAGAAATTCATGTATTGCAAGGTGAGCGTGAAATGGCAGTTGATAATAAAACTCTTGGACGTTTTATCCTAGACAGTATTCCACCAGCACCTCGTGGTGTACCACAAGTTGAAGTATCATTTGATATTGATGCAAATGGAATCTTGAATGTTAAAGCAGTGGACAAAGCTTCTGGAAAAGAACAATCAATCAAGATTGAAGGTTCATCTGGCTTGTCTGATGAAGAAGTTGACAAGATGAAAAAAGATGCAGAAGCTCACGCTGAAGAGGATAAGAAAAAGAAAGAAGAAGTGGAAATAAGGAACGCTGCAGAGACACTTGTATTTACAACCGAAAAAGCAATTAAAGATGCAGGTGATAAATTAACAGATGAAGAGAAAAAGCCAGTTGAAGAAAAGGTTGAAGCATTGAAAGAAATTCTGAAAGATGAAAAAGCGGATAGTGAAAAGATCAAAACATCAACAGAAGAACTTTCAACAGCAGCTCAAGCAATCGGTGAAAAACTCTATAAAGCAGCTCAAGAAGCTGGGGCGAAAGAAGGTGGTTGTGCAGACGGAACATGTGAAGACGGTCCGAAAGAAGCTGAAGTAGAAGAGTCTGATGACAAATCTGCTGATGTTGATGAGGACAAAAAGGAAGATGACAAAAAAGATGAGGAGAAAAAATAGAAGGTCTTTTTGTTAAAGCTATGACGGAGAACGTAAAAAGTGAGTTGTAAAATGATAAAAGCCGAAGAAATTTTTCTTCGGCTTTTGTGTAATATGGAGAATAATTATGATAATCCTCCGCCATATTTTTGGTAAATGTTAGAATACTCAGTAGGTAATTGTTCTATTACACCGTAACCTTTCATTTGCAACAAGCGTATCACTGTTAATTTGGAGTAACAGTTTGGAAGTGTTAATGTAATGGTTTGAGTTGGGACCGTCCCAAAAAGTGTGTCTCAGGATTTTTTAGTATTAAGATTTTTCAATGATTTTTTCAAAGTATTTGTAGTTTG
>JAOZNB010000070.1 GCA_029933995.1 Candidatus Moraniibacteriota bacterium
GGTAGAAAGATGAGTAAATCAAAAGGTACACTTCTTACACTTGAAGACATTAAAGAGAAAGGTTTTAGTGCTGATGACCTCCGAATTATCTATATTCTATCTCATTATCGCTCTCAAATGAACTTTACCTGGAAGAGTCTTGAGCAAGCAAAGAAAAATCGACAGACTATTGAGAATTTTCTGCAAAGATTACAATCTTTTGAAGCCATAATTACACCCAACGGTAAAAAAGTTGACATTAATAAATTTCGTAATGATTTCGAAAATGCAATGGATGATGACCTTAATACACCCTTAGCTTTAAGTGTTCTATTATCACTCATCACAGAAACAAATACGTTTATGGATAATAAAACATTGTATAATACTGACGAAATTAATCGATATTTTGAAAAAGCATGTAAATCACTAGGTATTACCACAGATACAACGACTACTATACCCGATGATATATTAGCTATTGCAAAAAGACGAGACATATCCCGTAAAAACAAAGATTATAAATTATCAGATATATTAAGAGAAGAAATACTAAATAAAGGATATGACATAAAAGATTCTTCTGACGGATTTAAATTACAAAAATTATAATATTGATTATATAAAACTTCTTAAATAAATTCTACCTAAATAAAAACTATTGGTAATATAAATATTACCAATAGTTTTAAGTGATTAAAAAAATTTAATCATTATATCCGCTAATCTTAATAATTTGTACAGGACAAGAATCTGCAGCTTCTTTATTTGCATCAAGCACATCTTCATCAATCTCACCAACCATAAATTCCTCACCCTTCCACTGCGCCCCTGCCAAGTCTGCCTTACCATCCTCCTCATTCATTGACCATTGCTCTGGAGCAGCCATAGTACATGCACCACAACCTATACAATCATTGCGCTTATGACTAACTGTTATTTTGTTTGTTCCCATAAATATAATATTATTTCTTACAACTACATCATACCATAAATTCCATCTTCGTCTAATCATTAACCCTCTTTACATGTATATAACTCACCATCAAAACTACAATCATAAATACACCCAAAACAAAAATTACATTTTGTACAGTATACATATCAGATAAATATCCAAGCAAAACTGCTGACAAAACATACGGGATACTCACTAACATAGAGAATGTTGAAAGTGTCGTTGCTCGATATTTTGAATCAACTTTATCATTTATAATTTTTGATTGTAGAACATGATTAATGGCGGCAATACTTGCAATTATTGCAAATAAACCAATAGCACTCAAAAGTTGAATAAATGGTACTAATAATAGTAGAACGCCATAGATAAAAGAAAGAATAATAAATGCACGAACTAATCCAAATTTCTTACCAATAGTAGACGCAAAGTGTACGACAACTGCAGACACTGACATAACAATAAAAACAGCTACACTAATTTCAATAGGTGTTGCACCATAAGACACAAGAAGCATATCTGCCAACATTTCATACATAAAAAGAGGAACAATTCCTGCAAGTAATAACATAATTACAATTGCACGAAAATTTTTATGTGTGAAAAGTTGTGAAAAGCCTTGTCGTAATTGTTTTTTATAACCCTGCAATGATACTTTTTCTGTATCAATATGTGGCTCAACAAGAAAAAATGCCACAATACACGCAATGATATACATAAGTCCAACTGCAAAAAATGATGCTCGAGAATCTACAAAAGTATATAATAACCCACCAATAATTGTCGCAACAGCACTTGATATAAGTGCTATACCTTTTTGTCGTGCTAAAATTTTATCATAAATATTTTCTTTTTTCAGCTCTTTTAATGAATCGTATGTCATTGCTTCAAATGTCCCAGAAGTTAATGTTGTCCCAAGCGCACCTACAAAAGCCGCCATTACCAACATTGAAAAGTTCATTGCTAATCCCATAACAATCTCAGATATAGCAACAACCAGAAACGCAATGACAAGTGTCTTTTTCTTCCCAACAATATCAGCAAATGCCCCTGAAGGAACTTCAAATAAAAGAACTGTAATGATCATCACCATTTCAATAATTCCAATCCCTGTCAAATTTGTAAAAAGCAAATAATACAAAACCCAAACACCCAACCAAAACCAAGTGTTGTTCAAAAAAGATAGAATATAAAGTATAAGAATATTATTTTTCATTTTGATACTTTTCTTTTTTCTTAATAATATATAATTTATCATTTACCCGTACCCTGTCTGATACTTCAAAAGTTATGATATCCCCACGTTGTGAGTTATCTGAAACACTTCCATCAACACGTAACTCCTTTACATGTCCTTCTAAAGTTCCCGTTGTCTTACCAATGAACAAAAATTCATCACCCTTCTTAATTGTACCTGTATCTACTTTAATTTCTGCAATATGCACTTTTGGAAAATAATGAGTAACACGTCCAATAAATTCTTTTTCATGTGTCGCCTTTGATCCATACACGTCTGAGTACTCTCCCATTTCTTTTCCTAGATAATAGTTTCCATGTGACAATTTTCTATTAAACACCCTTTTTAAATCTACAAAATACTTTTCAATTCGTTCTTTTGTGTATATACCATTTTTTATATCATCCAACGCTTGTTTATATGTCCGCACAACAGTTGTTACATATTCAGGTGACCTTCCTCGTCCTTCTATTTTTAAAACTTGTATACCTGATTTTAACAATTCATCTAAAATATCAATTGTACAAATATCAGCTGCACTCATAATATATTGATTGTCTACTATTAATTCTTGACCAGTTTCTACATCAGTTACCTTATATTTCGCACGACAATTTTGCCGACATGCTCCACGATTTGCACTAGAATTATCTGTATACAAACTCATCCAGCACCTACCTGACTGAGCAACACAAAGAGCACCATGAGCAAATGCTTCAATCTCCATCTTTCTTCCTTCAGTACCTTGTAAATTATTTTCTTTTATTTGTTTGTAAATATTTTCAATTTGTTCCAAATTAAGCTCACGAGCTAAAACAACACGATTTGTAAACTGCGCAAAAAATTCTACAGTCTCATAATTTGAAATAGAAAACTGCACAGACATATGCACAGGCACACCAATTTCATTACAATAATTCACACAAGCAAAATCAAAAGCAATAATTGCATCTACCCTATTTTCTTTTGCGGCATCAACAATCTTTCTCATAACAAAAATATCATGATCATAAAGAAGTGTATTAACTACAAGATATGTTTTTACATTATTTTTATATGCAATCTTTACAATCTCAGCCAAATCATCAATTGTCATATTATGTGCCGCTTTAGCACGCATATTGAGTTGAGTCACACCAAAGTACACACTATCAGCCCCAGCATTAATTGCTGCTGACAATGATTCAAAACTTCCAACTGGTGCCATCACCTCTGCATTTTGTGGTTCAATCATAAATATATCTTTATAAAAAAGTATCATTTATAATACCAGAAAAATCAAACAAAATCAAACAAAAAAAGTAGGTTTAAAACCTACTTTTTAAGTGAAATAAGTGTATCTATGGTCTAGTCTCAATCATCCGTCCACGAGAACAATCTGCATTTGAATTACATGTACTTGAACATTGATTTAGATTTGATGCTGTTTTTGGCGTTGCCTGACATGTTCCTCCTGCAGTACATTCTCTATTTGTACACATAGTTACTATATTTATTTCTTTCTCCACCTCACTAGGACATGTTCCATTGTTTTCACATGTGCCATCTCCAATATAACATTGTGCAGAATATAAACCTCCATTTGGTACAATAATTTCTTTAGCAGGCTCTCCTGTGCAAACATGTGTTATTGGTGGCTTATTATTACCAATCTCCGTTGCATCGATATCACAACATATTGTCCCCAAGCTTTCACAACTTACGCTCACTGTTGTCGTTTGATCATTTGGATCTGACTTGAGATGTACGTGTGGAGAATACTGTAATAAATCACCTTCTAGACATGATGGAGCTGAACATGAAGGGTCTGCAAATAAATCCAAAGGATTATGCTTACAATCCCAGTGCCATCTACCGTCAGTAATATCTAAAACTGGCCCAGGTGAAACAACCTTTGCATTTGTGCTACATAAAGCAGGACCTGGTGGTGTATTAATTTCTATATCATTGTGAGCATTACCACATGTTACATCGGGCAATTCTAACATTACGCTACACATATTCCCGTCTGTACCATTAGCAGTACCACATGTCCACTTTGTTGTAGTTGCCTGCGGATTAGTAATACTTATTTGTAGTGGATTATCTAGATTTTCTGCTGGAGCCACTGGTGTTGCCTGTGCAATTGTTGGTTTACAAAACACAAATCCTGGTGGCCAATTTTCTTGTGAATATGAAAATGTTACAGAATCTGTGTCATAACATTGTCCTTTTGCGAGCACTGCTGAACAATTCGTTTCAGTAGTGCCATCATATTGTCCACTACAATCCCAATTCCATGGATCCACATCTGTTCCTGCTCCACCAAAACCAATAACTAAACCTTTTGAACATAAACCACTTGTTCCTTTATTTATTGAAGCATCAACTGTTGCTACTGGACTGTAATCAATACATTCTCCCGGAATTGGACAAGATAATATATTACATGCCTGTGACTCTATTTCTGATGTACAATTATTTTTCCAATGTCTTCTTGTTTGTATTCCGCCTCCACAATCTTTGTCACAATCTCCCCATGTACCATAACTTTCACAACACCTAGTCTGAGATGCATTTGAACAATCTTTTCCACTCACAGTTTTCCAAACTGGATTAAATCCTGTTTTATATCCATTATTACAAGCAGTCCAACTATTATAACTTTCTATATAATGACATGTATTATTTGTTACTGTCTTTGTATAATCATTCATGGCAGTATTATTTGAACATTTTATACCACCACCACACGTATTTGCTTTCCAATAACCATATACACCACCTCTTCCACCATGAGCATCACATGTTCCAGCCGAACACAACCCAGCCAAGCTCAAATGCCCATATCCTTCAGTACACAATACACCACTACCATCAGCACACTTATATACAGTTCCATAATATACCCAAGTACAATTAACTGTACTTGTACTACTTGTCCAACAGGCAGGGTCTGAATTATCCCAGGTATTACCACCGCATCGTGGAGCAGCATAAGTATTTTGTGCCATTACCACAAATATCAGTATTGTGATTGAGAAAAATATTGTTTTTTTCATATTATTTATATTAAATATATTATTCATGTGCTTGTATATTATCTAAATCTGTTGCCTTTTTTATATACTCCTTTTGCATTTCTGTATTACCTAATTCTCTATAATTATTTGCTATCGAATAATATAAATCTCTTTGTGTCGGAATTTTATTTGAAAAAAGTAATGATACATCATCTTGTACTAATGATAATCCCTTTTCTGCAACAGCTATAGAATCATCAAACTTTTCTTCCATATATAGAGATTGTGAAAACATTAAATATGCCCCCGCTTTACCTGGTGAAAGCACTGTTGCTTTTTTTGCGTTATCTCCTGCTACCTTATAATTTTCCTGATATATATTTAATCTTGCTATTTCAACAAAAAGATTTGCATCGTTTGGAGTTAATGCTTTTGCTTGCTCCAAATGTGAAGCTGCTTCATTATATTTTTTTTCACTTATATAAATACCAGCCATTAACTGATATGCTTCTGATTTAAATATAGGATCTCTACTTTCCGACCTTGTTACTATGGTACAATTTTTTATTGCCTCCTCATTATTACTTCTTGAACTTTCTAAATTACACAAGTTTGTGTATATAAAGATTTGCTGATTTTCTTCATCTAATTCTGCTGCTCTTTGAAAATCCTCAACTGCTAAATCTAATATCCCTATAATTCTATTTACATGACCACGCCCTGCATAAGCTAATGCATTTGTTTGATCTATTTCTATTGCCTTATTATATGATTCTATCGCCTTTATTAAATCTGGCTGTATCTCATATACATAACCCTCTACCCTATAAACTTCAGAGTTATTATTATCTATTTTTTTTGCCTTTTCTACTACTTCTAACGCCTTATTTACATACATAACCTGGCTATCTCCTTGTTCCTGTTCTTCCAAACCCTTCTCTGCATAGCTCAATACTAAACTAATCAAATTTTGTATATCTACACCCGCTCCTTCTGTTATTTTTTCCAGTTCCTCTATTGATTTATCTGTATTATGTGAGATTACATATGTATCTATCAACTCTTGCTTGTTTTGTTCTACTAAATAATCCATTTTACTATTTGCCACATTTATACATGCTTTTTTAATCTCTTCACTTTCTATTTCATTACACAATTCTGCATTTACTTGCTCCAAAGCTTGTAAATATACTGATTGTTCAAATGCTGCTTCAATACAGATATTTAAATAATTTTCATCTTCCATACAAGAACATACACTCACATCACCATCGTCCATTGCTTTTGCATACACGTCATCATCATTTTTATAATCACACATAACTACGTTGACCTCTTTTTCTTTTTTAACCATGTCTGTAATACTCGTTCTTGCTGGTTTATACAAAAACACAAAAGCCACGACAATAAACAGTAATGCAGCAACTACTGAAAGTATAATTGCCACTTTTTTATTCTCCATATTTTTTAATTTTTAATTTTTAATTTATACATTTCATTATAACACAAAAAAAACG
>JAOZNB010000071.1 GCA_029933995.1 Candidatus Moraniibacteriota bacterium
TATTTATGAGATATGCACTAATGGCTTGAGTGACATTCTTTATGGGGTATAACGAATTATTGACAATACGTTAAAATATGTGCATAATAAATTACTAACCTTATCAATATTTTATGTCACAAAAAAATTCAATCACAAACAAATTTACATTACATGCTCGCAAAAGCCTTGCTCATGCTGAAAAAATTGCTAGCGCCAATGAATCATCTGAAGTGAACCTTCAACATCTTTTCTATGGTGTATTTTTAGAACGTGGAAGTGTTGGTGCTACTGTTCTTAAAAATATAGGTTTAAATAAAAAGATTTTTGAAAATAAAATATTTGCTGGAACTATTACAAAACAAGAGACACTCTCAAAAATTAAATTATCTACTGAACTTAAAAAAATTATTACTGATGCTCATGCCCTTGCTGCTGAATTTGGTTATAATTATGTTGGCACAGAACATCTTGTTTATGCTCTCATGAACACTGACAACACAGAAATTCAAAAAATACTAGCCTCCGCAAAACCAAAAAAGCATAACACTAACCCAAACATGTCACCTCCAATGCCAAATGGAAATCCTGGGTTATTTGGAATAGAAAATTTATCTGCACTAATAAATAGTACTGGAGAAATGACATCTGATTCCACGCTCGATCAATTTTGTACAAATATATCTGAACAAATTCATGAACCTTTTATTGGTCGTAATTCCGATATTGAACGTATAACAACAATACTTGGTAGAAAAAATAAAAATAATCCAATGATTATTGGTGAGCCTGGTATTGGCAAAACTGCTATTGTTGAACATATTGCGCATCTTGCAAAAAGTCCTGATGCACCACACTATCTTTACGGCAAAGAAATTATTACTCTAGATCTTACACTTTTAGTTGCTGGGACTAGTTTTCGAGGAGAATTTGAACAACGCCTTAAAAATATTATCACAGAGGCACAAGAAAATGAAAATATTATTTTGTTTATAGATGAAATTCATACAATTATAGGTACTGGCAATACTGGTGGGAGTCTTGATGCTGCAAATATTCTCAAGCCTGCACTTGCTCGTGGAAATGTCCGTATTATAGGAGCTACAACACTCGGCGAATACAAAAAACATATTGAAAAGGACCCTGCTTTAGAGCGACGTTTTCAAAAAGTTATTTTAGAAGAATCATCAGTAGAAGACACTCAGCGAATTCTGAATGGTGTCAAAAAAACATTTGAAAAATACCACAATATAATAATTCCAAAAGATGCACTTGAAGCAACAATCTCCTATAGTAACCGTTATTTACCTGAACAATTTTTTCCAGACAAAGCTCTAGATGTACTAGATGAAACTGCAGCACGACTTTGTGGTGCTAATGCAAAAAGTGATTTACGAAAACAAATTATTTCACTTGAAGATGATTTACAAGAAATACTAACCCAAAAAACAACACTTGTTCATAGTGAACAGTATGAGGAAGCGTCTCAGTATAAAGCTGCTAGTGACGCTCTTAAATGTGAGATAAAAATACTACAAAAAAAGTTAGAGGGGGAGATTAAAAAAAATAAAATAACAATGACACGAGATGACGTTGCAAAAACAATTTCCATGCAAACAAGTATCCCAAAAGATAAAATTCTCCAAACAGCAAATCAGTCTATAACACAAACTCCCAAAAAACTTTCTAAACATATTATTGGACAAGAGGTTGCTATTTCAACAATTTCTGATACCCTTATACGCTCAACAAGTGGAATTTGTAATGCAGATCGTCCAAATGGCTCATTTCTTTTCCTTGGCACAACTGGTACAGGTAAGACACTTACAGCTCAAATTCTTGCAAAAGAATTATACAACAACACAAATGCACTAATCCGTGTTGATATGAGTGAACTAATGGAAAAGCATCATACATCAAAACTACTTGGTGCTCCAGCTGGTTATATAGGTTATGGTGAAGGTGGCACGCTAACAGAAAAAGTGCGTCGTAGCCCACATAGTATAGTACTTTTTGATGAAATTGAAAAAGCTCATCCTGATGTATTTAATATATTATTACAAATATTAGAAGATGGTACACTCACTGATGCGAGTGGCCGCGTTATCAATTTTAAAAATACAATTATAATTCTCACATCAAATATTGGAAGCTCTGAAATAAATGATGTAAAAAATCTTGGTTTTAACTCTGCTACACCTGACACAAAATTATATACCAAAAAAATTCATGCTGCAACAAAAGAAATTTTATCACCTGAATTATTGTCCCGCCTTGATCATATAATTATTTTCAATCAACTCACCAAAAAAGATTTACAGAAAATTGCACGTATTGAATTAACTAAATTAAAAGACCGACTTACCAAAAAGCAAATTACACTTACTTTTTCACAAAAACTATTATCCCATATTGCCACTATTGCCCAAGATCAAAAAAATGGTGCTCGTGGAGTACGACAATTTATACAAGAAAACATTGAAGGAATTATTGCTCACTACATAATTGAAAATCCTACTAAAAAAACTTTGAAAATTGATTATGCCAAAGACAAAATCACACTTTCATAAAAACTTACATACAATAAATATTATTCTAAAAAAAATTCAAACTACTTTATTGGATGCTTTTTTTCCTATTCGTTGTCTAGGTTGTAATACATTTGACGACTGGATTTGCGAAGAATGTCACACCACACTGCCAATCCTCACACAACAACATTGTCCTGTTTGCAAAAAACATACCACAAACAATGGTGTGGTATGCCCAGAGTGTTTTAATATTACAAAAGATAACATCAATGGTGTATTTGTAGCATCCTATTACAATGACAAATTACTCAAAAAATCAATTCATTATTATAAATATCGCTTTGTACGTGATTTATCAGAACCACTATCACTGCTCCTAGCTCAAGCACTTAACAATTCCACACTACCAACACCTGACATTATCATACCTGTACCTCTACATAAACGACGTCTGCGTTGGCGTGGCTTTAATCAAGCAACAGAGCTTGCAAAATCTTTGGACTTACAAATTCCCCTCATTACTGATATACTACTACGTGTACGGTATACCATGCCACAGGTAAAAATGAAAAATAAAATAAAACGTCAAGAAAATCTTACCGATGCCTTTGTTATAACAAATAACACATCAATCAAAAATAAAAATATACTACTAATTGATGATGTGATTACGACAGGTGCAACACTAACAGAATGTGCACACACACTTAAACTAAATGGCGCAAAAACAGTTTTTTGCCTTGTGCTTGCACGAGAGTAAAACAATGACTGAAATTATTCTTTTATTTTTTGATACTTAATTACCAAATTTGATCAACAATTTACATTAAATACAAAAGTTATGACTAAAACAAAAAAAATTCTTTTTTTTATGGTGCTTTTACTCCCAACATTATTAACAGCTGCCTATATTTATGCTTTCTCACCTTCACTTATATCTATTCCACAAGCACATAAAGATGGTCGAGAAATATTACCAACAGAATCATTTGCAATAAATTTTGACAAACCAGTTGATAAAACTTATTATCAGAAAACTATATCTCTTACGCCAAAAACTCCTATGAGAGCTGTTATAAATGATACTCATACACAGATAACATTAATACCAACAAGAGGATGGGATGTAAATACAAAATACACAGTAAGTATTCCTGAAGGTCGTGCAAAAAACTTTATGCAAATTCAAGATGCTACTTTTCATTTTACAACAACAACCTATCCTGATGTCATCAATGTCACGCCTCATTCTGGAGCACAAGATGTACAATTAGACATTGAAGATCCTATTATTGTAGAATTTGATAAATCAACAGAGGGCTTTTATATTAATTTTCATCTTGAGCCTGCTGTTGCTATTGAGTATCAAAATAATGACAAAAAAACAAAATTTGAACTCCTTCCTCAAGAACCTTTAAAAGAAGGCGTGATGTATACCCTTACAATACGTGCAAAAGCTGAAGGTGCTGACGGCTCGGCTTACTTTCCAGTTCATACAACAACCTTTACAACACTTCCGCCAAAACCACGGACATGGACTGAAAAACTTCAAGATAGACTCATTGAAGCAAAATACTCTACAATTGCAAAAATTCAAACTGGTAAATATATTGATG
The DNA here is from genome assembly GCA_029933995.1 of Candidatus Moraniibacteriota bacterium. Taxonomy (GTDB): domain Bacteria; phylum Patescibacteriota; class Minisyncoccia; order Moranbacterales. The sequence goes on from JAOZNB010000071.1 coordinate 4,127, forward strand.
TAAATCTCGCCACTCAAGTAATGACAATATTTGAAAATGGCATTAGCAAAAATACCTTCCTTATTTCATCTGGTAAAGCAGGAATGAACACTCCGCGTGGCAATCATCAAATTTACAACAAACATCCACGACCATGGTCCAAAAAATATGAATTATATATGCCCTACTGGATGGCAATTACCGCAAACGGAAAATATGGAATACATGAACTCCCTGAATGGCCAAGTGGTTACAAAGAAGGACAAAACCACTTAGGAATCCCAGTTTCACACGGTTGTATGCGACTCGGAATTGGTCCAGCGGAAACACTCTACAACTGGGCAGATATTGGCACGCCTGTTATCGTGTATTAAAACTTAAACCCTAATTAATACTTATCAAATATTTTTTATTGTTCACATGAAATAACCTTGCAATGATGTGCGATACATATCATACTATAATTATGTTTTTCATTAAGTCATTATTCACATCATGACTCACACAATGCATACCATCCATAAGTATTTGTTTTACACTTTTATATTTCTACTCCCATGGCACACTATTTATATAATACGTGAAATTTTTTATGGTTCTGAGAAATGGCAATACGGTACACTCAGCATTTATACATCTGATGTTATTTTAATCTTATGGATAATTTTAAGTATTTATTTATATAAAGACAAGATACTGGAATATATCCCAAAAAAACAAAAACTTATTACTATTGCGCTATTGTTTTCACTTTGGAGTTTTCTATCAATTTTATGGGCAAATAATCAAATGATTGCATTTTATTTTGCTATCAAATTATCATTTGCACTAGATCTATTTTTCCTTGTTCAAATAGTTCCTCTAAATATACGCAAAATTAGCATTGTCTTTGTTCTTAGCACACTATTGCAGAGTATCTTGGGAATACTGCAATTTATAACTCAGCAAACTTTTGCACAGAAGTTTCTAGGATTACAATTTCATGATGTGTGGCACGGAGGATCTGCAATTATAAATATTGATGGAGAAAGGTGGCTAAGACTATATGGTACAGCGCCCCATCCAAATATTTTTGGAGGAGTCTTACTTTGTGCTCTATTACTTTGTATTTATCTATATACAACAAGTTCTCAAAATAACCTCCAGAAAGCTTTCTTATTGATAAGCACTGCACTATTTACTACTGGCATCCTATTTACTTTTTCACGTACAATTTGGGTTGCTAGTATACTTAGCTTACTTCTCACTACTATATTTATTTATAAAAAGACTTATCTTAAACTTAAAAACATAATCACTCCACTTGTTCTTATTTTTGCAACTATTCTACTTGTAATTGGACTCTATCAAAATATTTTTTTGAGCAGAACCACAAAAGACACTTCGTTAGCACATAATTCAATATCTGATAGAGCTCTTTATATTGACCATGCAAAATATCTCATCTTTAATAACTCTCTTGTAGGTACTGGTGTCGGAAATTATACAAATACAATATATACCGCTTCAACAAACAATCATCCTATCTGGTATTATCAACCAGTTCACAATATTTACTTATTAATAACATCTGAAATTGGACTTATTGGAATCATTTTATTTATTATATTTATATTATCAATATTTTATAATATTTATTTACATCGAAGAAATATTAAACTTGAACAATTTGTATTCATAATATTATTTATATCATTTTTATTTATTTCCATATTTGATCACTGGCCATGGACGTCACATTTTGGTTTATTTATACTCTTCCTACTTGCGAGTTTATCCATCAAAAAAAGCCATTTTTACAAATAGCTTTTGATTTTTTCAAATTTTACGCCTCCAAAAGATTGTTAATTAATTTTTCTCTTCCTTTTCCTGTTTTCGCACTAAAAAGAAAAACCTCAATTCCGTCACCAAGCTCTCCCTTTAAATCCGTAATTGATTTATGTAGTTTCTTTTGATTTAATTTATCAATCTTATTTGCAACGACCACAAATGGATAACCGTGCTCCCTGATAATATCTATCATCTCACGATCAAACCCCCTCAATCCTGCCTTTGCATCAACTATAACAACAACCTTTGTGACGGGTGCCTCACCTGAGATAAAATACCACAAAATTAGTTTACGTAGCTTTTCACGATATTTTTGCCCAATCTTTGCATATCCATATCCTGGCAAATCTACAAAATAAGTATCATCATTTATCAAGAAAAAATTAATTTGTTGTGTTTTACCTGGTGTGCTAGATGATTTTACAAGTCTCTTTTGATTAACTAATTTATTTATCACACTAGATTTTCCCACATTTGAACGCCCGACAAAAGAAATTTGTGGCATATCATCAACAATCAAGTTGTGTGACCCTACTATACTTTTGATAAATTGTGCACTTGTTATTTCCATAATTATAAATATATCTAATTTACTAAACCACTCTGGACTGAAAGTCCAGAGGTTTTTTTATCTGGAATGAAATTCC
>JAOZNB010000007.1 GCA_029933995.1 Candidatus Moraniibacteriota bacterium
CGCAGGTGTAACCTGCAGGATAGAAGCCACCAGCATCGCTGGTGGTCTTCACTTCATTTGACAAAAATAGAAAAATCAGTTATTCTTATAGAAGAAATTAGGCCCGTTGAGGGGCTTTTTTAAAATCCAAAAAATATGGAAAAGATCACACAATTTTTACGTGAGGCATATAGTGAAATGAAAAAAGTTTCATGGCCATCACGAGAACAAACAATTCAGTATACAACTGTAGTTATTGTAATTAGCATTTCTGTGGCAGCATTTTTAGGTATATTGGATTATATGTTTGGTAGTTTTATAAAAGATGTCATCATTAAATAGATGGTGATAAAATAAATTTTTAGATTATTTGTTATTATGGCAAAGCAGACACAACATCACGGTACAGCATGGTACGTGTTGCATACATATTCTGGGTATGAAGATAATGTTGCACGTAATTTGCAACAGCGTATTGAGTCTATGGACATGCAAGATTATATTTTTGATGTAATTGTACCTATAGAAAAAAAGATTAAAATTAGAAATAATAAACGAGTTACAGTAGAGGAAAAGATTTATCCTGGTTATGTACTTGTACAGATGTTGGTAACGGATGCTTCTTGGTATGTTGTACGTAATACACCAAATGTAACTGGTTTTATAGGACTTGGTACAACACCAACTCCAGTTGATCCAGCTGAAATTTTAGCGATACAAAAGAGAATGGGAACTGATGAACCAAAATATCGTATAGATGTGAAAAAAGGTGAAGGTGTAAAAATCACTGATGGTCCGTTTAAGGATTTTGATGGTGAGGTACAGGAGATTGATGAGGCAAAGGGTAAGGTCAAGGTTCTTGTTATGGTGTTTGGACGAGAAACACCAGTAGAACTAGATTTTTTACAAATTGCAAAGATTTAGTTTTATATTTATATATTTGGCACACTTCTGCGTCAAAATTAAATAAATTCAATCAGTGTATTATCATACACTTCAATCATTTCTTTAATTTTTTCTTGAATTGCACTCAAATATATAAATATAAAAAGTTTAATTATTGTATAATAAATTTATTAATTACTAATATACTAGATTATGGCAGATAAAAAGGTGACGACAACATTGAAATTGCAGATTCCTGCAGGAAAGGCAAATCCAGCTCCTCCAGTAGGACCAGCTCTGGGACAACATGGTATAAATATCCAAGATTTTTGTATGCAATTTAACGAAGCAACAAAAGATAAGATGGGTGATATTGTACCTGTTGAAATTACAGTGTACGAAGATCGTTCATTTAGTTTTATAATGAAGACACCTCCATGTGCTGAATTATTAAAAAAGGCTGCAGGTGTAAAAAAAGGAGCGGGAAATCCTTTGGCTGATAAGGTTGGTAAAGTTACCAAAGATCAGGTAAAAGAAATTGCTGAGGTTAAGATGCCAGATTTGAATGCTGCTGATGTAGACGCTGCTATGAAGATTGTAGAGGGTACAGCACGTTCAATGGGAATTTCTGTAGAGTAATATATTTGGCACATTTCTGCGTCAAAATCAAATGAATTCAATCAGTGTATTATCATACACTTCAATCATTCATTTAATTTTTTCTTGAACTGTACTCAAATATATAAATTTTATTAGTATTGTTTATTAAATTAATTGTGGGAGGGTTGGATGACTCGTTAATACCACGAAAATATTATGAAAAGAGGAAAAAATTATAAGAGCGCTGTAGAAAAACGAACAGAAGAGCGATTGACTGTAGAGGAGGCCGTTTCTTTTGTAAAAGAAAATGCTAGTGCAAAGTTTGACGAATCAATAGAAGTTCATGTACGACTAAACATTGATCCAAAAAAAGGTGAACAGTCAGTACGTGGAAGTGTTGTATTACCAAGTGGGACAGGTAAAGATGTTCGTGTAGGTGTAATCACAGAAAGTAAGGCTGATGAGGCAAAAAAAGCAGGTGCAGATCTTATAGGTGGGCAAGATCTTATCGATAAAATCAAGGCTGGTGAATTGCCAGCTGTAGATGTGCTTGTTGCAACTCCAGATATGATGCCAAAATTAGCTCCAGCTGCTAGAGTGCTTGGGCCACGAGGATTAATGCCTAGTCCAAAAACTGATACAGTAACTCCAAATGTTACTGATGCAATAAATTCACTTAAAAAAGGAAAAGCAAATTTCAAAAATGATAATACATCAAATATTCATCAAGTGATTGGTAAAGTTTCATTTGATGCTGATAAGATTGTAGAAAACTATAAAGCATTTATGGATGCAATAAAATCATGTAAAAATGATTCTCATAAAGGACAGTTGGTTGCAAATACAAGTATGTGTTCAACAATGGGTCCTGCGGTGAAGATTAAATAAAGAATTTATACAATTAAATTTGTAGAGACGGGCCTTGTGCTCGTCTTTTTGTTTTTGATATAAAATTTAATTTTGTGTAGAGACGCATTGCAATGTGTTTCTATGTTGTCATGAAAAAAATGTTTGCAACACTGTAACATTTGCTATATAATTCATAAGTAAAAAGTTAGTTTATGAAAAAAGCCATTATGTATAATGATAAAATTGTTATTGGACTTGTGGGAGAAACTGGTAGTGGAAAAGATACTGTTGCTCATTATTTGAAGCGTCGATATGGTGTTGATTTGTTACGATTTGGTATGCCACTAAAAAAGACATTAGATCTATTTTTTGATAAATCATCAAAGGAAGATCAGGCTTGGTTGTATACCATGTTCAAAGATCGTTTTGGAGAAGATGTCCTGCACAAGGGTGTGTTGCGTTACGTGCAGCAAAATAATGGTATTATGTGTGTGAATGGTATGCGCATGATGATGGATCTTGAATTTATACGATCATTTGAGAATAGTTATATCATGTATGTAACAGCTGATCAAAAAATGCGATGGAAACGAGTAACAAGTCGTGGTGAAAAGAGTGATGATGATCAGACTTTTGATGAATTTAAAAAATTTGAAGCAGAATCAGAAACGGAAAAAGCAATTCCAGTAATTGGTAAAGATGCTGATTTTACTGTAAAGAATGATAGTTCGATGGATGATTTATTGTGGCAAGTTGATGATGCAATGAAAAATATTTTACAAAAACGTTGTGGTTAATAAATAATATATAATATAAATTTCATGAAAGAAAAAAAAGAGTCTAAGAGAATTTCTTGGGATGAATATTTTTTAAATTTAGTTGAAGTTATAGGCACACGTGGAACATGTGACAGGGGTCGTTCAGGGTGTGTAATCATAAAGAATAAGCGAATTGTATCTACTGGATATGTTGGTTCACCTGTTAATACAGCTCATTGTGATGATGTGGGTCATGAAATACATATAGTGACTGAAAATGGTAAAGAATCACAACATTGCATCAGGACAACACATGCAGAACAAAATGCTATTGTAAATGCAGCGCGTTTTGGCACAGCTCTCGATGGTGCAACATTATATTGTCATATGACGCCGTGCTATATATGTGCAAAAATGATTATTAATGCAGGTATAAAAAGGGTTGTGTGTATAAAGGATTATCATAAGGGAGGACGCAGTAAAGAGATTTTCAAAGAAGCGGATGTCGAATATGAATTAGGTAATGACGAGATGGAAACTTATGAAAATATGTAATTATTTTTTATAAAAACTTTAGTTATTGAAAAAATATGGCAAAAATTATAATTGGGCTGACTGGTGAAATGGCTAGTGGAAAAAGTACAGTAGCAAAATATCTACAAGAAAAGCGTGGAGCAGTTGTTTATCGCTTCTCAAATATCTTGAGAGATGCACTGTCAAGAATTCATCAGGATAATAAGAGGGAAAATTTACAAATAATGTCTACAATGTTGCGAGAGACTTATGGAGAGGATGTTTTAGCTAGAGCAATGGCAGGCGACGCTGAGAATGATACAAATAATGTCGTGGTAGTCGATGGTGTACGGCGCTTGGGAGATATAGAACATTTAAAAAAGCTTTCAGGATTTAAACTTATTTATATGGAAGCACATATTGAGAAGTGTCACCAGAGAATTTCTGTAAGAGGTGAAAATGTGGATGATAATGGTAAAACTTTTGAACAGTTTCAGGAGGATCGTGGGCGTGAGGCAGAACAACAAATTGTAGAATTGAAAGCTTTTGCGGATATTGTGATAGATAATAATGCTAATATATATAATTTATATCAGCAGATAAATGAATTTGTTAAATCAGAATAAATTATGAAAGATAATAAAATTATTATTGGGTCAGTTGGAGAAATGGCTAGTGGTAAAGGAACAGTGACTAGTTATTTATTAGAAAAATATCGAGCTACAGAATATCGTTTTTCTGATATTTTAAGAGATATTTTGGAGAGGGTGCATTTGGATGTTGTGAGAAAAAATCTTGCAAGTTTGTCACTAGGTTTGCGTAATCACTATGGACAAGATATTTTGGCATATGCATTGGCACAAGATATTAAAAATGATGATAGTCAGGTCATTGTGGTGGATGGTATCAGGCGTGAGGCTGATTTGAAGTATTTAAAAGAAATGGAAGGTTTCGTGTTAGTTTATGTAGAAGCTGATTTGGAAAAGCGATATGAGAGGTTGATAGGACGAAATGAAAAGCAAGATGATAAAATGAAAACTTTTGAAGAATTTAAGAGTGATCATGAACTGGAGACAGAAACAACAATTAGGGAATTGAAAGATATGGCAGATGTTGTTATTGACAATAATGGTTCAGTGGAAGAATTACAAAAGCAAATAGATAATTTAATTAAATAGAGTTTAATTTTTCATTGACTAAAATAATATAAGGTGTAATAGTTAGAAAGCTAGTCATAAGTATTAGTTTTTTGTTGTTTAACATAATAAAAAGAGAGAGGTTAACGTGAGTGATAAAAAATGGACAATTCCAGAGATTGTTAGTCAAGAGTCTAAGGATTGGGCAAAAAAGGAAGATTTTCAGTTAATCGGAGTTGTTTGTAAAAGTGGGCGAGAATTTCAAGTAGTTATTTGTCCACATTGTGATTGTCCACGATTTGTGGATGCACAATGTGATACATGTCAGAGAAGAATGATGGAAAATACGTATAAAGAGTTTGAGAAAAAAGTTTCTGAATTTAGAATTTTTCTCAATCAAATATAATGGGAGGTAGTCAGAAATGAGCAAAGAATTAGTTACGGTACCAGCATCGTATGAGATTTTGTCTGATTTAGATAAACAAAGTATTCCTGTTGGCACTGAATATTGTGGACGTATTTGTTACAAAAGTGAGGGCAGAATTACAAGTGATTCTGCACTTAGTTTTTGTAGGGAAATAGCAGAAAGAGGTCATAATTCTGTGTTGGAAATGCGGGTTAAATCATTTCTGATTACCATACCAGGCGGTTCTGTTGATGCATTGATAGCATTAAATCCAAAATATCTCATTATTGATGATGCAAGAGATGATTGTCATTACATGAGGGAAATTTTAATTACCGGAAGTATTAGAGCATTCAGAGAGATGGCAATGCTTTATCCAAATTGCATAATTACAAGTGCTATTGCAGTTGTTCTTGAACAGAGGTATCCATTTTTCTTTGCGGATATTAAGTCTTCCTTTCGAAAATGCAATACTGTAAATTGTCATGTGAATCCTGTCCCTTTGAAAAATATGACAGAGTTGATAGATAACACTAAACCTGAATTATTTTTACGTCATCGTTATATTGGAGTGAAATTTATTGTTAATCGTGCTGTGACGCATGAGATTGTGCGGCACAGACCGTGTTCATTCTTACAGGAGTCACAGCGGTACTGTCGCTATTCTGATGATAAGTTTGGTAAGCGTGTTACATTTATTGATCCAATGTTTTTCAAAAAAAAATCTCCAGAATATAGGATATGGGAAGAGTCAATGCTTTTTGCGGAAGAACAATATTTCAAACTTCTTGAGACTTCATCGCCACAGGCGTCACGTACGGTATTGCCAAATTCTTGTAAGACAGAAATTATTGTTTATGCAAATCTGGTAGAGTGGAATCATATTTTGCATATGAGAACATCGCCAGCGGCCGAGCCATCAATGCGAGAAGTGATGATTCCGTTGCAGAAAGATTTTTGTAAAATGTTTTCAGGATTTGATTTTAATCGTCGATTTCCAGAGAATTTTGTACAAGAATAATAAATGAAGACATGACCACAGCTTGTGATATGCAAGTTGTGGTCTTTTAATTTTCTTTTTAATTTGATAAACTGACATAGTTAGTAAAATTATTTAAATATGAATATTAAAGTAAAAAAAATTAATCCAGAAGCGATTTTGCCACAATATACAATAGAGGGTGATGCTGCAATGGAATTATATTCGGTTGAAGATATTATTGTAAAAGCGGGGAAAATAAAGGCATGCCAAACTGGAATTGGTATGGTCATTCCAGAGGGTTTTGTGGGGCTTATTTGGGACAAGAGTGGTATTGCACTTAAGGGAGGTCTTAAAACTATGGGTGGTGTAATTGATAGTAATTATCGTGGTGAAATTGGGGTAATTGTGAAAAACTTATCGAAAGAGGATTATAAAATAAATAAAGGTGATAAAATAGCACAGATGTTGATTCAAAAGGTAGAATGTCCTATTATAGAGGAAGTAGATAAACTTGATGATACTGAGAGAGGTGAAGATGGATTTGGAAGTACAGGATTAAGATAAATTAAATATTATAATAAGTATGAGTAAATATAATGTAACGGTGGGAATGGAAGTTCATGTTGAATTGAAGACTGAATCAAAGATGTTTTCATCAGCACCAAATCATTTAGGAATGGAAGATCGTCCAAATACTTCAATTGATCCAGTAACAACAGCACAACCAGGAAGTTTACCAGTGCCAAACAAACAAGCAATTAAGTTTGTACAAAAAGCAGGTCTTGCGCTTAATTGCGAGATTGCACGTATAAGTAAGTTTGATAGAAAAAATTATTTTTATCCTGATTTACCAAAGGGTTATCAAATTTCTCAATTTGACATGCCTCTCTGTGGACTTGGTAAAATTACTATAGGCGATAGAGAGGTAGGCATTACTCGTATTCACATGGAGGAAGATACAGGCAAATCAACACATCCATCAGGAGCTGGATATACTTTAGTTGATTTGAATCGGGCTGGTGTGCCACTTATGGAATTAGTAACAGAGCCAGATATTAAAACTGGTTCCGAAGCGAGGATTTTTTGTCAAAAAATTCAACAAGTTTTTCGTTATCTTGATATTGCAGATGCAGATATGGAGCGAGGACAAATGCGTTGTGAGGTAAATGTCTCTTTGTATAAAGATGGTGAAGACAAATTGAGTGGGCAAAAAGTTGAGATTAAAAATCTAAATTCTTTTAAGGTTGTAGAAAAATCAATTGATTATGAAATTATAAGACAGACAAAAGCACTTGATGCAGGAGATTTAATTGCACAGGAGACTCGTGGTTGGGATGATATCAAAGGTAAAACTGTATCACAAAGGAAAAAGGAAAATGCAAATGATTATAGATATTTTCCAGAACCAGATATTCCTCCAATGATTTTCACTGAAGAATATATTGAAGAATTGAGAAGGACTTTGCCAGAATTACCATATCAAAAGGAAGAGAGATTTAAAGATGAATATAAACTTAGTGATGGAAATTGTGCGGTTATCACAGGAGACAAAGATACAGCAAACTTTTTTGAAAATGTTGTTAGTGAGCTCATGGATAAAAGTAAGTCAGGTGAAATGAAATCTGATGTGCAAAAAGCAATTAAACTTGCTGCAAATTATCTTGTAGGAGAGTTGCAGGGGATAATGTCTAAAGAAAATCAAAAAATTACAGATATAAAAATATCAGCAGAAAATTTTGCAGAGCTTATGGGAATTGTGGCTGACGGTACAATTAACTCATCAGCAGCTCAGACAGTTTTAAATGAAATGTATTTTGGTGATGACGATGATCCAAGTCACATTATTGAAGCAAAAAATTTGGCACAAGTTTCTGACTCTGGTGAATTGGAAAAAAATGTTGATGACGTACTTACCGCAAATCAATCATCTATTGATGATTATAAAGCAGGAAAAGAAAATGCGATTAAATATCTCATGGGACAAGTAATGAAAGAAACAGGAGGAAAAGCAAATCCGCAGATGGTAATGGAAATTTTAAAAGAAAAATTAAAATAAGTTATTAAATAGTAAATTATGTGGGATATTATATCTCAAATAGCAATTGTATTTTTTGGTGCAAGTGCAATTGTTTTGGTTGCAAAGAAAAATAAATGGGGTTTTGTGTTTGGTATGTTAGCACAACCATTTTGGTATATTACAGCTTATATTAATGAACAATGGGGTGTATTTTTGGTAAGTTTTATTTATACAATTAGTTGGGGACTTGGAATTTATGAATGGTTTTTTAAAGATGAAAAAATAAATAAATAATAGAATATTTGGTTAAAAATCGCTGGTTCTTCTATAGAATAAGGTTTGAACGGTTTTATTGTATAGTGTATGATTAATATTACAATAAAATAATTAGTATTAACGAAAAAGAATTATTAGAAAAAGAGCGACCATTAGCTATGAGGAGGTATGAAAAATATTCTAAAAAAGATGCGAGAAAAATCGTTAAATATCAGAATTTATTGGCTATGTTGAAGTATACAGTTAGGCAACAGGGAAAAACTTTTAATGATATTGATGAAATTAAAATACTCAAAGATGAGATATTAGCAATTAAACAAGTTTAATTAAATTATAAAATAAATTTATGAATGAAAAAAAACTAACTTTCAAAATAGCAATTGCTGCAATTACTATATATATTTCTGCAATGGGTATAGGAATGTATCTTATGCATAATGTGTTTGAATATGGTTATAGTGAGCCAGAGATGGTGCATGTTATGTTTTGGGTTGAAATTATATTATCTTTGATAGTGATTGTTACCGTTGTTAAGTTTTCAAGTTGGAAAGACGTGGGATTTGGGGAAATGGTTCCTCGTCATATTTTGTGGATTATTCCTGGAGCATTGTTGGCAATAATTTTATTAGGGATGGTTATTATAGCTATCAATAAACAAGGCTTAAGTTCCTCGGAATGGCTATTGTTTTTACTTGTTGGAGTGACAATATTGATGGTTGGTTTTTCTGAAGAAACAATGTTTAGAGGGATTGCACTTAGAGGAGCACTTACAAGTAATGGACTATTTGTATCAATGCTTTTTAGTGCAATAACATTTTCTTTGTTGCATAGTGTAAATATACTCGGAGGCGCAGGTGTGGGTGGTATGCTTTTTCAGCTAGTACTTACATTTATATTTGGATTCTTCATGGCTCCAATTGCTTTGAAATTGCAAAGTTTGATTCCTTTGATTATTTTTCATTTTCTTTGGGACTTTAGTCTTTTGGTTGCCCCGATGGTTTCAGTTGATACAACGTTTATGATGTTAATTTTTACACCAATTGAAGTTGTATTAGGTATCATCTTATGGATTTCGATGAGAAAAGAAAGTGTGGATAGTGTAAAAATTGCTGTTTAAATTTTTTTGAAAATAAACCATTACTATTAAAAAAGTCATCTTGTACTATGACTTTTATTTGTAGGCCCTGTGAAATGTAACTCAAGCGGTGCTACTGCATTATATCGTGATAAATTAGACAGTGGTTTATATTAAAATAAAAAATACTTGGGTTTGTGTAGGTGTTTATAATTATTTTGGGGATAGTTTTGGCTAGTCGATAATTTTTGTTTTAAGGATGCTTGCACTAATTAAAGGAGTGTAATCTAATTTAATTATTAATAAATTAAACAAAAAAATATGGAAGGACTAATAAGTATGGCGATTGTGTTGTTTATACTAGCTTTTGTTGCGGGTATAGTGTTATATATAGTTTCAATGTTTGATGCGGGGCTTAAGGTGAAAAATTTTGGTTGGGCAATGATTATTGGATTTATCATTTCTTTCTTCTCAATAATTTTTATTGCTGTCGTTGAATATTTCATGACAATTGAATTTACAGGAATTTGGTTGTTTATTAGTCATGCTTTTATGGCAGCTATAGTTATTTATATTGTAGGTAAGCTGTTTAAAGAAAAGCTGGAGGTTGATGGATTTTTTGGAGCATTTATAGCAGCACTAACAATGGGAGGAGTTAGTCATCTTCTTTGGATAATATATTTAAGTATATTTAATAAGGCATGTTGTAAGGTTAAAAACACTTGAATATAATGATAGATGTGAGCCGAAAGAATATCTGATTGTAACACAAATATACAACCCAAAGCGCATTTGCGTTTTGGGCTGTTTTTTTACAAAATTAGTTGGCTCTATGGGATAGAGTTCGAACGCTTTTGAATTTGGTTTTGAATTAGAATTTAAGGTATACTTAAAAATATAAATGTATAAAAATAAAACATGAAAAAAATAATTATTTTTGTGAGCGTATTTTTTATTGTGTTCGGTATATTTTATTTTATTCAACATATAAGAATTCAAAAAGTAATAGAGAGAGATTTGGAAGAAAAACGTGTAATGATGTTGGAATGTGAAAGTCGAGGTTCAGTTTGTAATGTTTTGATGATATCAAAAGCAGGATTTTTGGAGACATTATTCTTTGGTTTTGTTAAATAGAATAGTACAAAAATAAAACCACCTTGTTATAGAAGGTGGTTTTAAATTTGTTGGCCCTATGGGATGAGGTTCGAACGCTGTTGAACTGAAATTGGAAGAGAAATTGTAAAAAAAAATGTAATAAATACACAGAATGTCGATCATTTTCAAAAAGAATATGCGGATATCGTAAGCTACAATATATTCAATGAATGTGCAAATGATGAAAATACGGCAGGCTCATTGGATGATATCTATAATGTTGCAAACTTTTTGATTTATATGCGTATTATATGATGTAGGGTTATGAGATTTTTATATATAGAAAATGAATTATAGTGAAGACATTTCTGATAAAGAATTAGTAATATTAGTACAACAAGATCCTGATGCTTTTAGTGTGATTGTTGATCGATATTGGAATCGGCTTTTTGCTTTTATTCGGAGAACATCGTATTTTGCACAAGAAGATATTGAAGATATTTTACAAGAAGTTTTTATAAAAATATATAAATACATAAATGATTATGATGATTCTTTTGAATTTTCTACATGGATCTATCGAATTACTCGTAACCATGTAATTGACGAGATCCGCAAAAAAGGATCTAGACCACAGCAATCTCAAGCAGATATAGAAGATTTGTCTGATAGGCTAATGTCGGATATGGATATAGAAAGAGATATTGTAACACAAGAGGCAATACAAGTCTTACATGACTCAATTAATGAATTGCCATACAAGTATAGGGAAGTTTTGATTTTACGGTTTTTGGAAGAAAGAGAATATTCTGAGATCATGGATATCTTGCAATTACCAAAAGGAACAGTTGCTTCACTGATTAATCGTGGTAAAAAGATATTACAAAAAAACTTACAGGTAAAAAAGTTATTTAGTAAATAATAGATACATGAAGGATAAAAAACACTCAGAAGACATATTGAAAAAGATCAAGAAAGACGTGATTATCCCAAAAACGCATTTTCAACTACACTGGAAAAATTATATTTTTTGGGGTGTTTGGGGCGTCATTATATTTTTTGGTGCTCTAAGTTTCTCACTTCTTTTACTGAATATGTTGGATATTCGTCCTATCTTTCTCAGGAAGCTTGGGATAGGACCATATCTGAGATTATTGATGCAAACAACACCATATCTTTGGTTGGGTCTAGTGGGAGTTGCTGGTGTCTGGTTTTTTTGCGATGAGAAAAACTCGATTAGGCTATAGATACAGCATTATGTTCATCACAGCCATTACTGTACTATTCATTTCAGTATTAGGCATGATGTTACATTTCTCAAAAGTAAATCAATATATCGGAGACAAAACATTTGAAAATAAAAAAATGACAAAAATGTTATTTCCAGCACAAGAGAGATTATCTAGAGCACAAGATGGTGTATTGGGTGGCAAAGTTACTAGCTTTACTGAAGCTGAAATTGAAATTATTAATTTGAAAGGAGAAGAATGGACTGTAAGTTATGATAGTGAAACAGTATTTAGAACAAAGAAAGATTTAGAAAACGGGGAGCATTTCTTGTTTATTGGAAACTTAATGGAAGATGGTGTCTTTGAGGCTGAATTGATAGACTCTTTACCAAGACATCTTAAACATCCAAAGTTAAATGAGTCTTTTTAAGTCGGTATCGATAGACATTTCTATAAGTAAGTGCAAACAAAAAAAATAACTCTCGTATAACTTAAGTGATAATGGAAAGCATTGGCCATGCTTTGGTTGTTGATAATATTTAATTTTGAAAAATATGAGTAAGCGTAAGAAAACATTTAATTTGATGATAGCTGGAGTTTTAATGTCAGCTTTTGTACTTGTTGGATGTGATAAAAAGGTTGAAGAAGTTGCAGAATCCATGGAATCTTCAAAACTTGAAGCTCAAGTGGACAATGCAATGGAACATAGAAATGGGGGAGAAAAAGTTTCTTCAGAAGAAATTGATGAAATGATGAAAGCTCCAAATAAGAATGCATCTAAAAGAGGATCTTCAGAAGAAAGAATGAAGTCTTGTGATGGTAAAAGTGAGGGGGATTCATGTGAAGTGAGTATGTCAAACAAAGGTAATGAAGTCCGATCAAAAGAGGGCGCGTGTAAAATTAGCAGCAACGATGAATCTCTATTGGTTTGTATGCTAGATGGGATGAAGCGTGGTCAAGGACACTTTGGAGGTGGAATGAAATAATAAATCATAATTACAAACATGAAAAAAATGATTAGATGGATAAAAGATCATAAGTTGATTGCATTGTTGGTGATAGGTTTAATTTGTGGTGGAGTTTATTTTGGTTTTAATAATGACAAGGGGAACTCATCAGAAAAACCAATGATAGAAACATCAAGTGTTAGTGTAGGAGATATAGAGATTTCTGTAAGTGGGACTGGACAAGTTTTTGCTGGAAGTCAGGTAGACCTCAAACCACAGGTTGCTGGTGATGGGTTGGATATTAGGGAAATTAGTGTAAAAAACGATCAAGAAGTGAAAAAAGGTGATCTAATTGCTGTACTGGATACAACTGATGTGGATCAAAAAATCCGTGAAGCAGAATTAAAAACTCAGTCATCTGAGATAAGCTTAAAACAATCAGAAGAACAGTATGACGAGCAAACAAAGGATGATAAATACCAAAGACAATCAAAGGAAGTGTCGTTAGCTCAGAGTCAACTTAGTTTAAATAATGCATATACTGATTTGGAAGATTATTATATCCGTGCTCCATTTGATGGAACAGTTACAGGGCTCGAAGCTGAAGTTGGAGATTCAATTTCACGAACAGAGATTTTGGCTTCAGTGATTACAGATGATGTAAAAGCTGTGATCTCATTGAATGAAGTTGATGCTGCCAAGGTTAAAATTGGCAATAATGTAAATCTTACATTTGACGCTCTTGATGATGTGAATGCTGTAGGAACTGTGAGTAAAGTAGATACTATCGGAGTAGTTGATCAAGGCGTTGTGACATATGATGTTGAAATCGTGTTTGATTCACCAAGTGATTTGCTCAAGCCTGGCATGAGCACAAGTGCTAATATTGTGATGGAATCTGTCACTGATGTTGTAACTATTCCACAAAGTGCTATAAAAGAAAACAAAGAAAGTGAAACATATGTTTTACTTAGTGATGGCAGTGATGACATGAACGGGATTACTAAAAAAACTATTGAAACTGGAATAACAAATGATGTAATGATTGAGGTAAAAAGTGGACTTTCAGCAGGTGATTTGGTTGTGGTGAAAATAAATAAGCAGGAGAACACTGATACAAAAAAGGAGGCTGGGAGCATCATCCCAATGGGCGGTAAAAGTGGTGGTGGCCGAATGAGATAATACAATGTTAATGAAGAAATAATGATTGAATGTAAAAATATTCAAAAAGTTTATGGCAGTGGCGACAATAAAACATATGCACTTGATGGAGTAAGTTTTACTATAGAAGCTGGTGAATTTGTATCAATAACTGGTTCATCTGGAAGTGGTAAATCGACTCTTATGCACATATTAGGTGCTTTGGATAAACCTACAAAAGGAGAGTACTTTCTTGATGAGCAGGATGTATCAAAGTTAACCGAAGATCAATTATCTGAAATTCGAAAGAATAAAATCGGATTTGTTTTTCAATCTTTTAATTTACTTCCTCGTGCAACAGTTTTGCGCAATGTGATGTTACCACTTATTTATGCAGAAATTTCAAAAGAAGATAGATTAAAGAAAACACAGGAAGCTCTAAGAGCTGTTCATCTGAAAGAAGATAGATGGGATCATTATTCAAATGAAATATCTGGTGGACAAATGCAACGAGTTGCAATTGCAAGAGCATTGGTTAATGATCCTACACTTATTTTAGCAGATGAGCCAACTGGTAATCTTGATACAAAAACTGGTCAATTTGTATTGGAAACATTTCAAAGACTTAATCGAGAAAAGGGACATACCATCATACTTATTACACATGAGAAAGAAGTCGCCGATTTCACAGATAGAACAATTGTTATACGTGATGGAAAAATGATTGAGGACAAGAGAAACAATAAAAGTATTATTTAATTAAGAAAATTATGTTAGCTTCAGATCTTTTTGCAGAAATTCATATGGCGATTACGTCAAATAAAGTACGTACAGGACTGACGATTTTGGGAATTGTGATAGGTATTGCATCTGTAATAATAATGATTGCTATAGGGACAGGATCACAAGTAGCTATCAAAGAGAGCATACAATCTATTGGCTCAAATTTGTTGACAGTACAACCTGGACAACAACAGAGCTTTGGTGGTGGTGCACGTGGAAATAGTTCAGTAAAGACATTAACAATGGAAGATGTGGAGGCTATTGAAAATAATGTTGAAAATATAACAGCAATAGCGCCAGTTTCCTCAGGCAATGAACGCATAATTGCAAATGGAAATAATACTCAATCAACAGTAAATGGTATAACAGAAGAGTATTTTACTGTTAACAACGTTATAATTGAGGATGGGAGTTCTTTAAGTGAATCTCATCAGAAAAGTCGTTCTAGAGTTGCTGTTATTGGGCCAGATTTAAAAGAAGATCTATTTGGACTTGATTCAAATGTAATTGGCGAAAAAATTCGAATAGGATCATCTGATTTTACAATTATTGGAATTACTGAATCAAAGGGGGGAACAGGGTTTAGCTCTAGTGATGACACGGTATTTATACCACTATCAACATATCAACAATATTTTTTGGGAGATGATTATCTTTCATCAATTAACGTGAGCATTAGTGAACAAGAGTTTATGACAGCGGCTGAGGAAGACATCACCGAAACATTACTCGCATCACATGGCATTGCTGATGTGGCTGATGCCGATTTCAATATTCGCAATCAAGCGGATATCATCGAGATGACTTCTTCGATCACAGGCACCATGACAATACTTCTAGGGGCTGTTGCTGGGATATCACTTGTGGTCGGTGGTATAGGAATTATGAATATGATGCTTACGACAGTTACTGAACGAACTAGAGAAATAGGACTTCGCAAATCAATTGGCGCAAATCAAAAAGACATATCACAACAATTTCTTTTGGAATCAATCGTTTTGACATTTATTGGTGGAATTGTAGGAATAATATTGGGAGTGACCATATCTATTGTACTGAATAATACAGGAATTGTTGCGACACAAATCTCGACATCTTCAATTAGTCTATCTTTTGGAGTGTCAGCAATAATAGGAATTGTATTTGGATACTATCCAGCACGTCGTGCATCAAAACTAAATCCAATAGACGCACTGCGATATGAATAAATATTTGTAGTGAAAAAATATAGTATAAAACAAAATAATCTAGGTGCGAAATGCATCTAGGTTATTTTTATAAGTTGGGGTAATAGGATTCGAACAATGCTTTTAGGGCTATAAAAAATTTGTACAAATTTTGATAGCATTTTCCTCTTTTGTAATGTGATAAATATTGGCACCTTGTCGTTCCCATCTTTTTATCCAGGTTTCTTGTCTGCGGGCATATTTTTTCAAATCTCTTATAGTATTCTCTCGCATTTTTTCAAAAGAAATTTGACCTCGTACATATTTGGTACACCACTTGTATTCCAATCCAAATCCCTCAAGCCTACTCCATGGCACATTTAGCTTATAATGTGCATTTTTTATTTCTTCGAAGATTCCGTTGTCAAACCATTTGTCCATTCTTTTTTCTATTTTGTTAAAAAGGACTGTCCTAGGATGAGATACTGCTATTATCAAATGGTTATCTGAGTCTATTTTGTTTGTGATAGGTTTTGGGATACTTCCTAGTTCAGTTGCAATTTCGATTGCACGGATAAGTCTCACAGGATTATTTTTATCTATCTTTTTTGCAAAGACTGGATCTAGTTTTTGTAGTCTTTTAAATAATTGTTGAGGTGTTTTATTTTGTAATTTATTCCTTAATGCTGGGTTTGGTTTTACGGATGGAAATGTAGCTCCTTCGAGTAAGACTTGTGCCCAAAACATTGTACCACCTGCTACAATTGGTAATTTATTTCTATTCCAAATATCATTTCTAATGTTTGTGGCTTTTTTGACAAATTTAGCTACATTATAAACTGTATTTGGCTGGATTATGTCAATCATATAATGTGAAATATTACCACTAATATATGCTAATTGTGTATATTTACCACGAGAAGAATTGTTTGTTATTCTACCAGGTTCTTTGCCCGTGCCAATATCTAAATAGCGATGAATTTGGCGTGAATCTGCACTGATAATTTCACCATTAAATTTTTTTGCAATGCTAATAGCCATGTCTGATTTTCCAGATGCAGTTGGTCCAATAATTGTAATTGATTTTTGTAACATAATTTAATAGTATAATAATATATTTAAATATAGCATAAAAATAACCTCATGTGCGCAGACACGAGGCTATTTTTTTTTGTAAAAGAATATAATGTTTTTTATTATGATATTCTAAACTTATCATTAATTAATTCTTTAGTGAGCGCTAATAAATTACTAATATCATCCATATTAATAATTTTTAGTTCATTAATTGTGTTTAGTGATAATTCTTGTGTAAAGGATCCTGTTACAAGATTATTAATACCAAGGGCAGAGGCAATGTGAATAAAACCACTATGAAAATTGGTTATGTTATTACTAGATTTTCCTTCAGGAAAGATGACAATTGAACAGTCCGGGTCTCTTTTGAGAGATGAAATTATATAATTACATCGACCACCAGGTATATGAGTTATTGGAAAATGCCATAACTCTTGCATGGCGATGTTCCATCCAATATCATGAGCAATTGTTACAAATCTATTATCACCAAAGGCTTCCTTGAGTAATGCTTGACGTATAAGAGGGAACCAAAAAGATGGGAAATTTCTAGAATTACCACCCTTTAAATCGCTTATATGTGTAGCAGGTATGGTAAGTGTATGATCTGCTGAAGGATGATTTGCAATGAGCATTAGCCGTTCGTTTTTTAAAAACTTAATACTATCTGCTTTCAGTGTGGTTAGTTTTTTTAAGATTTCAATTAATTCCATAATTGAAATTTCTCCTTGAAAATATTCATGAGAATGTTTTAAAAAAAGTTTCTCTTTATCTTCCATGCGTTGTTCTCCTATTTTTAAGGGACATAAATTTTTTTATATAATATAAACAATATCACATAAGAATTTTTTGTTCAAGTATTTTGAAAGATTCTTCTGGATCATCAAACCAGTGATTTGTTTTAATTTGTATAAGTTGTGTATGGGGAATATGTTGCAGAATTAAATCAATATTTTTTTGATCAATAAAATCATTTGTTGCTTGAATGAGAATGCAATCTTGTTTTATGTTAAATAGTAGTTTTTCAGGATGACAATTTTTGTAGGAATTGAGCCATTGTTTATCAAGTAACTTTTTATTATTTTTTGATATGGTACACAGAACGGGGTTATTATTTAATCTAATTTGTTTTTGATTTATGTCACTTACACGTGGTAATATAATCTTATCAAGTAATATTGCTGGTGCAAGAAATATAATTTTAGTGTTGTCATCAAAACATTCGTAAGACATTGCTGTGATAGCTGAGCCTTGTGAATGCGCAAGGATTATAATATGATTTTTTGGGTTTTGATTACGTATTTTTAAAAACTCTTTTTTTAGGTGAGCTTTCATTTCATCAGGATTCCATAATTTTTTTTCGTCTTCTTGATGTCCATAAAATTTAATACTGCAGATATTTTTTTTATGTAGTGTAAGTGAATCTTGCAATGTTTTTAAAAATCCTTTTTGATAATTTGCTATAAAACCAGGCACAATGCAATAAATTGTATCTTGTGAATCAAATATTTTTTTGTCGGTTACAGGTTGTAGCATGATTATGTCTTATAATGCAATCTATACAAAAATAAGATTCAATCTTTAAATAATTAAAGATTGAACCTTGTAATTTTTTAGTTAATTTCTTGTTTTATTTTTTCAATAAATTTATCAATATCAATAACACCTTCGTCACCATTATCTCGTCCACGCACTGAGACAGTGTTATCAGTTACTTCTTTTTCTCCAACTACTAACATATATGGTATTCTTGCCTTCTGAGCTACGCGTATGCGCTTGCCAAGTGTCTCTGAGTCATTGTCTAACTCAATACGAAATCCTTCCGCCTGTAAGCGTTCTACGACGCTCTGACCATAGTCATTGAATTTATCAGATATGGGAATAACAACTGCTTGCACAGGGGAGAGCCATAGTGGAAATGCTCCAGCAAAATGTTCTATGATAACAGAAAGAAATCTTTCAAGTGAACCAGCAATTGCACGGTGAATCATGACAGGAGTTTGTTTCTCTCCATGTTCGTCTACATATTCCAATTCAAATCTCTCAGGCATTACAAAATCAAGTTGAGCTGTTGCAAGTTGCCACTCACGACCAATTGCATCTGTGAACATGAAATCTAATTTTGGTCCGTAAAAAGCTGCTTCTCCTTCTACTCTTTTATAATCAAAGCCTTCTTTTTTTGCAATGTCTTCTAAAATTTGTTCCGCCTTATCCCAGTCGTTTGAGTCTCCTAGATATTTTTTAGGAGTTTTAGAATCTCTTACAGAAACAGACACCCAATATTTACCTTCATCAAACATACCTAGTGATGTATAAAATTCTCGTATTACTTCAACAATATTTCGTACTTCAGGCTCAATTTGTTCTGGTGTGCAAAATACATGTCCATCATCTTGTGAAATTGAACGTACGCGAGAAAGTCCTAGTAGCTCTCCAGCCTGTTCATCTCTGTAAACCATAGTTGTTTCCATGTATCTAACAGGTAGATCTTTATATGAGCGTGGTGTTGATGCATAAATTTGTGTGTGATGAGGACAGTTCATTGGTTTCATGACAAATTCTTGATCAGATTGTCCCTTTACTTTAAATAGTTCATCACCAAACTTTTCCCAGTGACCAGATGTTTCATACAGCTCTTTTTTTGTAATATGTGGAATTGTTACTTTTTGATATCCGTGTTTTGCTTGGAGCATTTGAATCTTGTCTACAATAGTATCCCTAAGTAATGTTCCTTTTGGTGTGAATAGGGGGAGACCAGAGCCAACAAGATCTGAAAAAGTAAATAAATCTAATTCTTTACCAAGTTTTCTATGATCTCGTTTTTTTGCTTCCACTAATCTTTGATTGTACTCAGCTAATTCTTCTTTTGTTTCAAAGAGTACACCATAAACACGAGTGAGTTGTTCACGATTTTCATCACTTTTCCAATACGCTCCTGCAAGCCTTGTAATTTTAAGTGCCTTGGCATTAATTTCTTTTGAATTTTTGACATGAGGTCCACGACAAAGATCTTCAAAATCCTTTGATTTATAAATTGAAATAGTTTTTTCACCTTCAACTTCTAAATCCTCTATAATTTCAACTTTATATTTTTGATCATCAGCCTCAAATTTTGCTTTTGCATCATCAATGTCTAATTCACTTTTTTCAAAGTCAATATTTTGAGAAATTAGTTTTTTCATTTTTTTCTCAATCTTTTTGAGCTCATCTTCTGTGATAGATTCTTTAGTTTCAAAATCATAATAAAACCCGTCATCAATTACAGGTCCAATTCCAAATTTTGCATCTGGATGCAGGTCAAGTACAGCCATCGCAAGGATATGAGCTGCACTATGTCTCTTAATATCAATTTCATTTATTTGTTCGCTACACATATGATTAGTATATTAGTAATTAGTATATTAGTAAGTAGTGTAATTGTCATTCCTGCGAAGTCCAGTGCCAGACGGTACTGGGCGAAGGCAGGAATCTTTCTACAAGTTTATTGGTTAGTTCTTTTTTGTTGAGGTGAGAGTTTTTTTATTGAATAATATGGTTTTTGATGACAAACCCTCATCCGCCCTATCGGGCACCTTCTCCCATAGGGAGAAGGGGTTGTATTGTTTATTTTTTATAAAAATAAAAAAGCACCAACAATAAAATAAGAAATGATGCTGAGGTCCTTGTAGTGACAGACCTGTGTGTCTGTCATTTGATAGGACGGTTCCACTCAGCTTCCCATATTATTGTGGGCGCTCTTTTTATGTATTACGCTCATAATTTTTTACGCAGACTCCGTAGGTAGTAAACTACATCATAGTCTGTATTGAATTGTAAGTACATCTTTACATACTATAAGTAGTTTTGTCAAACCCTTGACAATACGTTAATTATATGCTATTATTGTACGTTGGTTAGTATTTTAAAAAAAGAAGCATAAACACAATAATTAGGAGATGACATGCAAACTACTGTAAAAAGTTTTGATGCACTGGGTAACATTTTTGGTTTAAATGGTGGTAATAAAAGTTTTGAGGCTCCGTCAACCACAAAACAACCGAAAGTTTTGAAGAAAAAAAAGGTTGTTAAAAAAGTAAAAAAGGGCGCCACAAAACAACCAAAAGTGTTTAAGAAAAAAACAGTTGTCAAAAAGACAAGGTCAGGAACCAAATTATCAGGTTGCAAAGTTTTAAAAACTTATCAGGGTGTTGTAATTAAAGTGCCGGGAAAGAGCACTACAATGAAGCATGAATCTGTCAAGGCCGGAATATCAGAACATTGGCAAAGTAGAAATGGTTTGGGAAGTTCTGTATTCTTGTATATGAATTTTTTTAATGTTACACAGGCAAACTTTGCTACAAAGATTGTGGCAACAGTAACTGTGAAAAAGGAGGTTGATTCCGAAGGAGTTGAAATTACGGTTTTGGATATTAAACATACTCCGAAACAAGACTGTAAATTCACCTTCCACATTCCTGTGGATGGCAGCGGTGAATTTAAAATCGATTCACGAATTGTGAATCGAATTAATTTCGCACCAAGGAAGAATAATCTCATTCGGAAGTGAAGAGGATGAGTTCGGCTAAACAACATAATATCCACTGTGGAATTAATTTCTACAGTGGTATTTTTTATTATCCCTAAAAACCACCAGCGTAGAAAGGTGAGTGCGTTTAAAGCGTAGCAAGTATATAATTTTTCTATAATACTAAAAAGTTTCTAAAGTATGTAAGTATAAGATTCCGGATAATGTTATTTCTATATCAATCACTTCGTTCTTGAAGAAATAAACATTTCTGGAATGACACTTAAAAAATATCTAAAGATTGTAAAAAATTTGCAAGAAAGGATTTTAAGAAAGAAATAATAAAATATTAGATACCAAGCTAATATAAAAAAATAAATAAGTTGCTAGACTTTTATTTTAACGCAGGTGTAACCTGCAGGATAGAAGCCACCAGCATCGCTGATGGTCTTCACTTTTTTGTAGGATTCTGACAATTACAATTTTTGGCGCTATACCCCATAAGTAAATGTTACCGAGGTGGGTACTGCATAGTCCATAATA
>JAOZNB010000072.1 GCA_029933995.1 Candidatus Moraniibacteriota bacterium
AATAGTAACAGCAGGAACTCCTGTAGTAGGAATATCAACTTGTAACGTAACAACAGATGATGATCAAGGATATTACTTAACAGTAGTAAACTCAACAAACGGAGGAGTAGTTCAAGACTCAATAATAAGTGTACTAAGACACGAAGATCCAAATAATACAGGAACTTGGTATGGAATAGCAGGAGATGACTTATTACCATGGGATGACACAACAATAGGAACTCAAGACGGTTTATCAACATGGACAAACGGAACAACAACAGGTCTAGGCTTTTCAGTAATACAATTCCCAGAAGCATCATTATTAAATAATGACTTTGAAAACACATGGGTAGATGGAACTTGCGGACAATCAACAAATCAATATGCAGGAATCCCAGACACAGCACAAGCAATCTCAGCAGTAACTTCATATCAAGAAACATCAACATCAACTGATATATGTTACAAGGTAGACGTATCACCATCACAACCTTCAGGAGTATACACAGGACAAGTTACATACACTGCAACTAGTGATGCTAGTAGTTATTATAAGTAGAATTTTAAAAAACAAAAAAGCTCTCAAATAAATGAGAGCTTTTTTGTTAACAAAACCCCCTCTGTCCATTCGGACATCTCCCACTTTAAAAAGGGGGAGAGGATGATAATTAAAATTAACTTAAATCACTTCCTTGAAAAAAAGATTAGGATGATAGTTAATGAAAAGAGGGAGAGAATAATAGTTAAGTTTAATGTTGAGATTTGAAATTGAATTAACCAAAACTTTTTTCCTTTGAGGTGGCGGATTGGGGTGGGTAGAAATATTATTGTAAAAATAGAAAACTTTTATGTAGTGAAAGTTTTTTTTAATTTTATATAATTGACTACATATATAAATAGCGTATGATATATATATGAATACAAATTTTATAAAAACAACTGAAGAGATTGAAATTATGCGAAAAGGTTGTGCAATTTTGGCGGGTGTAATACTTGAGCTTGAGAATATGATTGATGTTGGTGTGACTGGGTTGGAGATTGATGAATTGGCAGAACAATTAATCTGCGGAGCAGGTTGTGAACCAGCTTTTAAAGGCTATGGTGCAGAAAGTGGAAATCCGTTTCCTGGGACTGTTTGTTTTTCTGTGAATGATGGTATTGTACATGGCATTCCTTCAAATAGGATGATAGTGGATGGTGATGTGGTTAAGATTGATATTGGACTTATACATGAGGGGTATTATGCAGACATGGCTCGTTCGTTTTTAGTAGGTAATGTGTCAGATGAGGCAGTACAACTTGTAGAGACAACTCGAAAGGCTTTTTATAAAGGACTTGCTACCATTAAAGAGGGTTCAACACTATTTGATTTTGCTAGTGCTGTACAGAGTCATGCAGAAGGAAAAGGTTATTATATGGTAAAAAATTTGGTAGGACATGGAATTGGGAAAGATTTACATGAAGCACCACAAATTCCTAATTATGTGGGTAAAAAAATGAATAATTTTACATTTCATGCAGGTATGACTGTAGCGCTTGAACCCATGGTCAATATTGGTACATCAGAAAATAAAGTGTCTGATGACGGGTGGACATTTGTAACAAGCGATGGAAGTCTTAGTGCTCATTGGGAAAATACAATTCTTGTAACAGAAAAAGGAACTGAAATTTTAACACAAGTGTAAAACTTAATAATAAACAGTAGTTGTTATTTTTGCAAATGATAAAATTTTATAGATTAGAATATTGTTAACTAGGTGGTTAATTATATTATAAATTAATTCTTTATGTAGTTGATTGACACATAATTAAAAATTAACAAAATATGTTACTTGGTATAGATTGGGGAAAGAAAAAAATTGGTCTTGCAATAGCTGAAAGAGAAATTGCAATTGCTTCTGCTTTTGGTGTTTTAGAACATGATGAGAACATTTTTGTAAATTTACATAAAATTGTAAAAGAAAATGATGTAGATATGATTATTATTGGAAAGAGTGCGCACTTGTCACAATCTGATAATACACAATTAATTGAAGAGTTTGGTGATGCGTGTTGTAATCACATGAACATTGCAGTGGTATTTGTACCAGAAATGTTTTCAACTCGTGAAGCTCATACAAATTTAAAAAGTGCAGGAAAGAAAAAAATAGACAGTATTGATGATGCAGAGTCTGCTCGTATTATCTTGCAACAGTATTTAGATTTAGATGCATAGAATAGAAAAGTATAGTATACTGTAGATATAAATAAATAAGTCGTAGAAACGGCGTTTTTTGATTGTTATGAACAAAATTCAATTGTCAATTATTATTCCTGCATATAAAGAAAGTGAAAGACTTGGTAGTAACTTATTGGAGATAAAAAAATATGTTCAAAACAATGAATTATCATATGAGATACTTGTTGTAGTAGATGGATCTCCAGATAATACAGCAGAAATTGCGAGAGGTTTTGGTGAACAAATTGAAAATTTACGCGTGATAGATAATGAGAGTAACCATGGTAAAGGCTATGTCGTAAGGCAAGGGTTGCGTGAGTCGAAAGGTGAATATAGAGTATTTTTAGATGCTGATGGGTCTACATCGATTACACATATGGATAGGGCTATGAAATTATTGGATAGTGGCGTTGATGTTGTGGTAGGTTCTCGGGATGTTGAAGGTTCATATGTACAAATTCATCAACCAAGATATCGTGAAATTATGGGAGATATGGGGAATTGGTTGATTCGAGGTGTTTTGGGACTATGGAGTTATCCTGATACACAATGTGGTTTTAAAGTATTGACTGCAAAAGCTGCTGAAGCAGTTTCTTCGCGAATGGTTGTTGATAGGTTTGGATTTGATTTTGAATTGATTGTTCTTGCAAGAAAAATGGGATTTAATATAAAACAAATGCCTGTGCGGTGGTTGAATGAAGAGGGTTCTACTGTAGGACTTACTGGTCCAAATGGATTTACTCAGGTATTGATAGATTTATTTAAAACAAGAATGCGTTTGTGGGGCGGTAGGTATAATATAAAAGAATATAAGAAGTAGTTTTTCAATAAAATAAATAATACTATCCACTATTTTAATTAGAAATATCTATCTGTTGGTAGGTAGGTGGTGAGGTAAAATAAATAAATGATTAATGTTGCTATAGAAAAAAAAGAAGAACTATTAAATGCATCAGAATTGCGTCATGATATCTTAAGAGATGAATGGGTTATTATTTCTCAAGAGAGAGATAAAAAACCTAATGATTTTATTGATGATGATACAAAACAAAAATATGATTTGGAGTTGGATGTTTTTGCTGATCCAGAAAAAACAGGTCAAGAAAAAGATGTGTTAATTTATCGAGATGAAAACGATGAGTGGACAACTAGAGTTTTTCCAAATAAATTCCCAGCGGTTAATAGGGATGCGGTAAAAAATGATTTGTCAGAAGGACCATATCAGGCAATAACAGCTGTAGGTAGTCATGAAATTGTAGTCACTCGTGATGGAAGGAAAACTCTTGCACTTTTGGAGAAGAATGAATTGGCCGAAGTAATAGATGCATATCGTGAGAGATATATAGAGTTGATGAATGGTAATAATGTTGGTAGTATTTCAATATTTCACAATCATGGTAAGAGGGCTGGAGCATCTATAATACATCCGCACTCACAAATTATCTCACTGCCGATTGCTGTACCTGCCGTAACTAGAGAAATTCAAGCATGTCGTGATTATACACAAAAAACAAAGAGTCATTTATTTGAAGTTATTGCAGAACATGAGCTTGAAAGTGGACAGCGTATTGTGTATACAAATGATAAGTTCATTGTGTATTGTCCCTTTGCTTCATCACACGCCTTTCAAATGCGTATTTTGCCACGTGAACCACAGCCATATTTTGAAAGAATTTCTCCAGAAGGTGAAATATTCTTAGCTGACGCATTATCAAAGTCATTGAAAACTCTATATAATACATTGGATAATCCAGATTTTAATTATTATTTGAGAACGGCACCTTGTGATGGGCAAGCGTATGATGAATACAGTTATCATATTGATGTTTTTCCTCGTACGCATGTATATGCTGGGTTTGAATTTGCTACAGATATTGAAATTGTACCAATGGCACCAGAAAAAGCAGCTAAGTCATTGAGGGAGTCTATATTATAATTATCAATTGACCTATTATCGATATTATGAAAGAACATATAGTGGAATTATTTTCAGGATTGCCTGATGGTGTTGCAACTGTTTTGATAGCAATGGTTCCAATTACGGAATTGCGAGCTTCTATACCTATAGCAATTACTCAGTTTGAAATGAGTCCAATTGCTGCTATAGGGTATTCAGTGCTTGGAAATATTATTGCAGGAGCCATAGTCCTTTTTTTTGTGGAAAATGTTCTACATTTGTTTTTGGCACAATCAAAGACATTAGATGATTGGTGGCAAAAATACATAAATAGAATTCACAAAAATAATAAAGAAAAATTTGAAAAATGGGGATCTGTAATGCTCGTTACATTTGTTGCAATTCCATTACCGATGACAGGAATTTTTACAGGAGCGGTTGCAGCATCAATTTTTCAAATACCATTTAGACAGGCATTTCCGTTACTTGCACTAGGGTCAGTTATTTCTGGAATAATAGTCACACTTATAACAGTTGGAGCCACTAACTTTATTTAGAATTAATATATAATATTATGCAGAAATTGATTGTAGGAAATTTAAAGATGAACATGGAAAATTTATCACAAAGAGATACATATGGTAAGGATTTTTTAGAGGAATTTAAACAAATGAAAACAAAAAATCATGTAGCGGTTTGTCCTCCAATGATTTATTTAGAATATTTTTATAAATTATTAAATAAGACAGGTGTCAGTATTGGTGCACAAGATTGTTTTTGGGAATTGTATGGGAGTTATACAGGTAATACTTCTCCAAAAACAATTAAATCAATAGGTGCACAATTTGTAATTGTTGGACATAGTGAAAGACGGCAGTACAATCATGAAACGGATGAGGATGTTGCGAGAAAAGTTTTGATGGCACTTAGGGTTGAGCTCATGCCTATTGTGTGTGTTGGTTATAATTCAGGCGGAGAAGAAATTGATAACGTGAAAGAGCAGGTTGAATTTATTGTAAAGAATTTTTCTCAAGATGAGATTGAAAATATCATATTTGCATATGAGCCTGTGTGGGCAATAGGTAGCGGAAAGACACCGACGACTGATGATGTACATACTATGATAATGTATATAAGATCTATTATTGCAGCTACACATGGAAAAGAGTGTGCAGAGGGTGTAGGTATTTTGTATGGAGGAAGTGTTGTAGCCGAAAATGTAACAGATCTATGCACAAAGACATATGCGGATGGTGTATTAGTGGGTGGTGCAAGTTTGTCACCTCGCAAGTTTGCACAAATTGTGAGAATGTTAAATTAATTAGAAATTATAAATAATAATTAAAAATATGAAAAAAACAAAAATTGCAATAAATGGATTTGGTCGCATTGGTCGAGCTGCATTCCGTATTATTTCTGATAGAGATGATTGTGAAGTGGTGGCAATAAATGATTTAACAGATAATAAAACACTTGCACATTTATTACAATATGATAGTGTGTTTCGAAAGTATGACAAAGAGGTATCTTCAGATGAAAAAAATATCATTGTAGATGGTCAAAAATATTTTACAACTGCAGAGCCAGAACCAGTTAAATTACCTTGGGGAGAGCATGATGTAGATGTTGTACTTGAGTGTACTGGTTTTTTTGTCAAAGATGGTGCTGCGTATGGACATATTGATGCTGGTGCAAAGCGAGTTGTGCTTAGTGCACCTGCAAAAGGTGAAGGAAATGTAGATACACATGTTTTGGGTGTGTCTGAACCTACTGAAGAATCAACACAAGTAATATCAAATGCATCATGTACAACAAATTGTATAGCACCAGTAATGAAAGTGATGGATGAAATCTTTGGCGTGGAAAAATCGCTTATGACTACAATTCATTCATATACTTCAACACAGAAATTACAAGACGGTCCAGATAAAGATTTGCGTAAATCAAGAGCTGCGGCACAAAATATTATTCCTACTACAACTGGAGCAGCGATTGCAGCTACGTTGGTTTTGCCACAGCTCAAGGGAAAATTTGATGGTATGGCAATGCGTGTACCAACTATTGATGCATCAATTTCAGATATCACGATTATCACCTCAAAAGATGTAACAGAAAAAGAAGTAAATGACGCATTTATTGCAGCAGCAAGTGGAGAACTAAAGGGAATTATGGGTGTTACAGATGAAATGTTAGTTTCAAGTGATTTTATAGGAAATAATCATTCTACGATTGTGGATCTACCTTTAACAAAGGTAGCTGGTGGTAATTTGGTAAAAGTTGTAGCATGGTATGACAATGAATGGGGCTATGCTAATAGGTTGGTTGATATAGCAGTGTTACAAGGAAGCTTGATTTAACAAAAATAAGTTATAAAATTGATTGTAAAAATGA
>JAOZNB010000073.1 GCA_029933995.1 Candidatus Moraniibacteriota bacterium
GATTGATACAAAACAGACAGTTTAGCTAGTCTGTTTTTATTACCCTCAAAAACCACCAGCATAGAAAGGTGATTGCGTTTAAAGCGTAGCAAGTATATAATTTTTCTATAATATTAAAAAGTTTCTAAAGTATGTAAGTATAAGATTCCGGATAATGTTATTTCTATATCAATCACTTCGTTCTTGAAGAAATAAACATTTCTGGAATGACACTTAAAAAATATCTAAAGATTGTAAAAAATGTACAGGAAAGGATTTTAAGAAAAAAATAATAAAATATTAGATATCAAACTAATATAAAAAAATAAATAAATTACTAGATTTTCATTTTAACGCAAATATAACCTGCAGGATAGAAGTCGCCAGTATTGTTGTTGGTTTTCACTTTGAAAGTTTATTATAATTGGATGTATGTGTTAATATATAAGTTAATAATTTGTTAATCAATAATTTATGAAAGAATATAAAGTATTTATATGGGTTGGAGTTTTTATGATTTTTGTTACAGGTGGTTTAATATGGCTAGCTGGACAGAGTGAGGATATTTCGGTAAGTGAGTCAAAAGAATTAAATAGAGAAGGTATCACTTTATTTTATGGAGATGGTTGTCCACACTGTGAAGATGTAGAAAAATACATTGAAGAGAATAATATAATTAATAAGGTGGAATTTAGTTCACTGGAAATTTGGAAAGATAAAGATAATGCAAAAATTATGGAGGAAGCGGCTATTATTTGTAAACTTGATTTAGAAAAAATTGGTGTACCATTTTTATTTGATGGCTCTATGTGTTATGTAGGAGGTCCTGATGTGCAAGATTTTTTCAAAGATAAAGCAAAATTATAGATTTTTGATTTAAATTAGAATAAGGCCCGGTCTAGAATAAAACCTAGACTGGGCCTTTTAAATATGAAAAATAAGGATCATTTCTATTTTTCAGCTCTACTTACGTATGTTCCACTTTCTGTATTGATAATTATTTTGTCTCCAGTTTCAATGAATAGCGGAGTAGTAAATTTCGCGCCAGTCTCTACTATTACAAGTTTATCACCACCTGATTGGGTGTCACCCTTAAGACCAGGTGGAGCTTCTGTTACTTCAAGAGTTACTTTTACAGGTAATTCAATATTGATAGGATTATCATTAAAGTTAAGCATCGTGACTTCCATACCTTCAGTTAGATAATCTTGTGCTTTGTCAATTGCTTCTTTATTTATGACAAATTGATCATATGTCTCATTGTCCATAAAATTAAAATTTTCTCCTTCAAAATATAAAAATTGAGCTTTTGATTTTGATATATCAGCCTCTTCAACTTTGTCAGCACCCTGAAATGTTTTATCTTTGACAGCACCATTTGTGAGATTTTTGAGTTTTGTACGCATTACTGCACCGGCTCGTCCCATTTTGGAATGTTCATTGTAAATTACTGCAAAGGGTTCACCATCAAGTACAATTTTTTTACCTGTTTTGATATCACTAATATTCAACATAATTTTATTTTGTAGTGACGTCCTTTATGGGCGTCTTAATATTTATATAAAACACAAGAGGTGGGCACAAGACCCACCTCTACATATTATTTGACAGTAAATGGCAATAGAGCCATATGTCTTGAACGCTTTACCGTACGAGAAAGTTGTCGTTGTGAATAAGCATCAACATTGTATCTCTTTGGTGGATAAATTTTTGCTTGTGAGTTAAGGAATCGGCGTAGGAAAACACCATCTTTATAATCGAGTGTGTCCATAGTTTTGTCGCCAATTCTGATCTTTCGTTTAGCCATACTTTTAAGTATATTAGTAAATTAGTGTAGAGACGCGATTAATCGCGTGTGTGCTTAAAATGGCACATCTTCAATTTTTACTTCATCTGCTTCGTCATCTAAGTTAATTGTTGGAATTTCTTCTTCGACTGGTTGTGCTGGAGTTGCTGCTGGAGCTGTGTTTTGTGGATTGTTGTTGTAATTACCTTGTCCAGAACCTCCTCCTGCACCTGCTTTTGCACCAAACTCAAAATTATCCATTATAATTTCTGTGCGGTACATTTTTTTACCAGAATCTTTATCCTCCCAGTTTCGTGTTTCAAGACGACCTTCAACAAAAATTTCTTGTCCTTTGACCATGTATTGTGCAATTACGTCACCTCTTTTACCCCATGCAACAACATTATGAAATTCTGTTTTTTCATTTTGTTGACCATCCTGTCCTTTCCATTTACTAGATGTTGCAATAGAAAAGTTTGTTACAGTTTGTCCCGATGGAGTTGTCCTTTTTTCAGGATCACGAGTTAAGCGTCCTATAATAATCGCTTTATTTACATTCATAGCTTTTATATTAGTCTTTAGATGTTAAGTGCTTCCTCTAACTTTTCATCAATTTTTTCACCTTTTTCTTTAAGAGTGGTTTTTCCTGCTTTTTCTTCTTTTGCAAATTGTTTTGCAAAAGACTTAAGAGAGGGCAAGTCTTCTGCATTTACAATGATATATCGTAAAATATCTTTTTGTAAATTCATTTGTCTAGTGATCTCACCAATTACGTCTTTAGGCATCTCATCAATAGCCAAGTCTTTTAGTTGAGTGTCCTTATCTGGTAGTGTAAAACGTTGTACAAAATATGTACCACGCCAGTTATGCTTGATTTCATATGCAAGCTTTCGTTCAAACTCGATTGATTCACCAGTCCATTCTCCACCGGCAGTTGTTACAAGTGTTGTTACTTCGTCCTTGATGCGGTCAAGTTCTGGTTTCTTGTCGTCTGCGATGAGAAACATCAATTCATATTCCATGATTGTTGATATTAGTTAATTAATAAAAAAATCCATTCAAACATAAAAATCCGTATGTTTCCTGAATGGAAAATATTTGTATCCTATCCAAGTCAATGACTAGGCGGAATACAATGGACTTTTACGATTGTTTTTAAATGCTAGCACGAATCATTCATTTTGACAAGTATGGTCATTGAATTGATAAATAATTAACTATGCAGTATTATGCAATATATAAATACAATTTTCTATAAATTTAATCAATAAACATGAGAGATATAAAAAATACAATAAATGCACCAGAAACACAAGCTCCAAAGAAAAAAGGACACAAAGGTGTAATAATAGTTAGTATCGCTTCACTAATCATAGTTATTGTGGGTATGTGGATGTGGCTAGATAATCGTGGTGAGTGGGTTTGTGAAAATGGAGAATGGATTATGCAAGGAAAAACAGATGAACTAAAACCAACAGAAGTATGTCAGGGTGATGAAGTGCAAATAGTAGGAAGGCAAAAACCAAATGAAGAAATGATAAAATTAGATAGCAAAAAAATTGCAGAAGGCATAGATATTCGTGTCAAAACTCCGCATGTTAATGCTACGATAATTAGCCCAATAAAAATTACAGGTGAAGCAAAAGATTGGTATGTAAAAGATGCTTTTACTGTGGAATTAATTGGTAAAAATGGTGAAGTTTTGGGTGAAGGTACAGCAGAGGCATTGGAAGAAGTAGGTGAGGATAATTATATAGCATTTGAGGCAGAAATTAAATTTAAAGTAAAAGATGCAAAAAGTGGAGATATCATTTTTTATAGAAGTGATCCAACGGGAGGGTTTAAAAGCGTAGGAACCTTTTCCTTCCCAGTATTTTTTGAATAATTTAATATATAATTGAATAGTTTGGCAAAATAATTTTTGTGATTTTTATTTTTTACATTTTTGCGAATAAATACAAATATAAACTTTATTCGTCTTTGCGAACAAGGAGTGACATGTTATGTGTTTAGTGAAGCAATCTTGTAAGTAGCATAATAAACTATAAAATATTACATTAACAAAACCCCCTCTGTTCATTCGGACATCTCCCCCTCACGAGGGGGAGAGGATGATAGTTAAAGTTAAAGTTAAAGTTAAAGTTAAAGTTAAAGTTAAAGTTAAAAAAATTGAGTTAATATTAACCGAAGTCCTCCTCCCCTTTGAAGAGGCGGATTGAGGAGGGGTTAGAAGTAGCATCATAAAATTAAAAGATTTACATTAAAACTCTCTTTGTCAGCGTGTCACCAATAAAAGTAAGATGATACACAAACAGATAAAATTTAATCATGAAAGTTATACATTAAAATATTTAATATCAAACAGTTAGAAGCAAATTATATATGTTTAAGTTTCATGTATAATTTTAGAAATAATCTTTAAATTAAATTTATATAAACATGAAAAAAAATTTTTGGCAAAAATAATATTGCATGATATAATAAAAAAAGATAAAAAATAATAAAAATATAATGAAACAAATAATAAAAAAAGAACTTAAATTTATAGGAAGAAAAGCTTTTGGAGCATCTCTATAGACGCATTAGTTTTTATAGTGGTAGCAGGAACAGGTATCTGGGCACTAGCAGCATTTACAGAACCATCTACAACTCCAGGAAATTCAGTACAAGACTTTGCAAAAAACATAATGGGAGCAAATAACTCTGATAATGCTTTTGATTCAGGCAACGTTGTAGCTAATAGTGATGGGAGCATTGTGGAGGGTTTGGAAGCACAAGTTGGTGCTACTGCACTTTCAGCGGAATCAGGAGCAACTATGGCTATTGGGGCAGTGGCAGCATATTGTCGTGATCTATCTGCTACAGCAGAATATGCAATTAATGAATCAAATACAAGTGCAATATATACAGATTGGCGACTTGGTTCTTTGCCAGAACTTACAAATTTTTTAGGAATGACTGCGAGTGGAAATCTCATTTGCTCGCCTACTGCAGCTGAGGCAAATTATAGTGCTAAAAATGCTTGGCGATGTATTAGGCTTTCTGATGGTTATATATACAACTATTTATATAATGCTACTAAGTATGTGCGATGTGTCCGTTAAATATTTTTTAAAATTTTATAAATAAAACAACAAAAAACTTTCATTTTCGTGAGAGTTTTTTGTTTTACAAATAGCTTTTTTAGGTGAAAGAAAAAATAAGGGTGTGCGTAATATAGGGAAGAATTGGCCGTTCTGTAAATAATTAATGTAAAACCTATATATTTAATAGCACTCGTAAAATGAGGATTATTGGATAAAATAATAAAATGAAAAAGAGTTATAAAACAACAATAGGTGTATTTGCTCTAGCAGCAGTTGCACTAACAGGGTCACAGATGGCAGCAAATGCATATCAAGGTGACTATACAAAGCAAGGACCAAATTATTCACAGGAGAGACACGAGGCAATGACACAGGCATTTGATAATAATGATTATAATGCTTGGAAAAAACAAATGGAAGGTCGTGGTCGTGTAACAGAAGTAGTAACAGCAGATAATTTTGCACAGTTCAAAGAAGCACATCGTCTTGGTCTAGCAGGAGATACTGCTGGAGCAGATGCAATCAGGGCTGAACTTGGACTTCGTACAAGTAACGGAGAAAAAGGTGGTCATGGTTATGGTAAGGGCGAAGGAAAAGGTAAAGGAAATAGTGAAAATCGTGGACAAAATAAAGGTGGAAATTTTGTTGACGCAAATGGTGATGGAACATGTGACATGATAAACTAGTTATCTTGTATTTAAAGGAGAAAATATTTTTCTCCTTTAATATAAGATCATTAATTAATAAATAACAAATGATTTATGAATAAAAAGAAAATATATATGTATGTAGGAGTTGCTACAATGGGATTAATGGCAACAGCATCAGTACATGCTATAGGTGGTCAAGGTATGGGAGTGGGAGCAGGTAATGGAAGTGGAAATGGACAAAAAGGTGTACAGAATATGATAGATAAAGATAATAATGGAATCCCAGATGGTCAAGAAGATTTTGATGAGGATGGAATAATTAATCGTGATGACGATGATTATGAAAAACAATATTTAAATATGCAGGATGCAGATGATGATGGTGTTGCAAATAGTATTGATGAGGATTATACACCTGTCGAGGATGGGACTAATCGTCCAGGAATAGTGGGACAAAAGCAAATGATACAAAATAGAGAGCAAATACAGAATCAAAGTGATGATATGGCTTCTGAAATTCAAAATCGTGTAACAAATCGTAATCAAAATCGTGTTGCAAATCAAAATGATGGAGTGTTTGGAGAAAAAGTACGTGCAATAGCACAGGAACAAGAAAGACTTCAAAAAGGTATTGCAGATGATATATCAACATTGCAAAAACAAAGTGGTTTCAAAAGAATGTTCATGGGAGCTGATAGGGATAGTGTCGAAAGTGCAGAGGATCAACTTGTGAGACATGATGAACGTGTTGTACAATTAAAAGCAATAAGTGAAACAACAACAGATTTAGCAGATAAAGCACTTATTGATAAACAGATTGAATTGATGGAGTCTGCTAGTTCTCGATTGCAAAAACAAGTTGCAGATAGTAGCGGAGGATTCAGTTTGTTTGGATGGGCGTTAAATTTATT
>JAOZNB010000129.1 GCA_029933995.1 Candidatus Moraniibacteriota bacterium
CCTATTCCAACATTTCCAGCAGTATAACCAATATTTGGTGCATCATGAGTCCATAGACCATTTCCTCCGTCTATTCTTGAACCTGTAAAAAATGTTGCTGACGCTGCAGCATTTATAGTTTCGTCAGTTGCAACAGTTAAGCCTGCATATAAATCAAAATAATCAGTTGTTCCATTAGCTTCAACTACTTTTGTCACTGTAACTGTATGTGTCCTAACTGAAGTTGAACCCATAATTGCAGAATATTCTTGTGCTATCGTCGCTCCATTTTTTCGTAACTTTGAATACACTCTATTATTTACATCTACTGCACCCACATACAATGTTGCTGTTAAAAGATACCTACCTGGTACAGTTGGTTGAAATCTATTATTAGCAATGTCAAAATCGTCATTAGAATCAAATTTTTCTGCTTCCCAGGTTACTTCTTCTTCTGGATTAGAAATTACTTGTCCTGCGGTTTTGTAAACACTAAAACCTGGACTAACACCTCCACCACTTAAATCTGACCACTGTGTACCATCAATCCCATTTGTTGTAAGTACTTGTCCTGCAGTTCCATAACCTGCTGGAGTGTCTGTAAGTCCTGTTAATAATGAAGACCCTCCAGTACCCGTAAGAGACTTCCAACTTGATCCGTCATATCCTTGGAAATCTGTACCTGTCCATTGTATTGAACCTGCATTTGTATTTGATGTTAATCCTATATTTATACCTCCATCAATTTGTAACCTTTCATTTGGTGAGGTTATTCCTATTCCTACACTACCAGTAGAAATAGTTGTACCCGTACCATTCATTCCTGTAGCAAATATGAGATTACCGATTGATAATTGATCACTTGCTGTTGCAAGTGGAGCATCTATGTTATCGCCTATTATAATATTACCTGATCCTACTGTAACATTATCCCCTGCATTAAAGCCCATCAATATATTATAATTTCCTCCTGCTTGTAAATTTAAACCTGCAGCATACCCAAATAATGTATTACCAAAACTAGCAGGTGTTTGTGACCCTGCATGATATCCAACTACTGTATTATATCCACCTGATATATTACTATTTAATGCATATGCTCCACTTACTGTATTTCTTACGCCTGTCTCATTATTAGAGAGAGCACTTTTTCCAAATACTGCATTATGATCACCTGTTGTATTATCAATTAATGCTCCATCTCCTACTGCTGTATTTCTATAACCAGTAGTATTTGCTCTGAGGACACTAGTCCCAATCGCTGTATTTTCACCACCTTTTGTATTAGCATTTAAGGTATAATAACCAACGGCTGTATTATAAGCTGCATCCCATGAACTTGTAGCTGTACTACCCATTGTAAAATTACCAGAGTTTTCTCCTACAAAAGTATTATATCCATTTGTAGTTATTGTACCATTATCACCGTAGTTAAAATTATGTATAAATCTATTTCCATCTTTATAAATAATTCCATCTTGAGCTGCGTTTGTTGTATTTTCTAGAAACAAATTATCATTTAATGTTACTCCACTGAAAGTTGGAGAGCTGGTGGTAGTTAAATGCTGTCCTGTATTATATGCAAGTTGTGTGTCTCCTATTGAATTAGCTACTATTGAAAGAGTTTTTGTTGTGTTTTCT
>JAOZNB010000130.1 GCA_029933995.1 Candidatus Moraniibacteriota bacterium
TGAGGTT
Source organism: Candidatus Moraniibacteriota bacterium (assembly GCA_029933995.1). GTDB lineage: Bacteria > Patescibacteriota > Minisyncoccia > Moranbacterales. Next base: position 8 of record JAOZNB010000130.1, read on the forward strand.
ATTGAAGAAAATATTGATTTACTGAATTTGGTAATAGGAAATTTTATTAGTATGGGGATAAGTGTTGACGAAGTTGATGAAGCTTTTTGGCAAAAACATAAAAAAATTATGGACAGAAAGATTAAAAAGGTTAATAATAAGAATTATAGAGTCTCAGAATTTAAATAAAAATATTTGTATTTGATGGGTTTTTGTATAAAAATAGACTATGAGTATGTTTGTACGTAAAATTGGAATTGATTTGGGAACAGCAAATACACTTGTATTTGTGCCAAATCAAGGAATTGTTGTTGATGAGCCATCAGTTGTGGCTGTTTCGATGATTGAAAATAGGGTACTTGCAGTTGGAAATGAGGCAAAAGAAATGTTGGGGCGCACACCTGATACTATAACAGCATATAAACCACTTAGAGATGGTGTAATTGCTGATTATAGAGTCACAGAAGCAATGCTCAAATATTTCATAAGAAAGGTTACGGGAAGAATTTTTTTGATACGTCCAGAGGTTATGATTTCAATTCCTGCTGGAATCACTTCTACAGAAAGACGTGCTGTGGTTGATGCTGCGGAAAAAGCAGGCGCAAAAAAAGCCTATGTTGTGAAGGAGCCAATTCTTGCGATGATTGGTGCAGGTATTAAAATTCATAGTGCACAGGGAAATATGATTATTAATATTGGTGGAGGTACAAGTGAGATTGCAGTAATATCGCTTGGTGGTGTGGTTGCATCGCATAGTGCGCGTGTAGGAGGAAATAAATTTGATCAAGCAATTGCAGATTATATTAAGAGAAAATATTCTTTGGCAATTGGTGAACAAATGGCAGAGGAAATTAAAATCACAATTGGAAGTGCTATTGTACAGGCAAAAGAGGAACGTATGGATATTCGAGGACGTGACTTAATGGGTGGCTTACCAAAGACAATTACAATTACATCAAATGAAGTTACTGAAGCATTGCAGGATGAATTACGAGAGGTAATTAATGCTATAAAAAAAGTACTACAAGAAACCCCGCCAGAGTTATCAGCAGATATCATGGATAAAGGAACGGTGCTTTCGGGTGGTGGAGCGTTATTACGAAATCTTGATCAGTTAATTACAAAAACAATTGGTGTGCCATGCTATGTAGCTGATGACCCACTTCGGTGTGTTGCGCGTGGTACGGGTAAGGTGTTAGATAATTTAGATATTTATAAAAAAACAATTTTAGCAACTAAAAAATAATGAAAATAGCAATTGATGCATCACGTGCGTTTTTACATGAACGAACTGGCATAGAGGAATATTCATATCAACTAATTAAACATCTGAGAGCACCATTAAAAAATCAGGATGTGGTTTTATATGTTCGTCGGGGAACACGGGATAATATCGATTTTGATTTGCCAGATTCATGGAGTGTGTGTGTTTTGTGGTCTCCTAGATTTTGGACTTATGTCCGTTTGTCATGGGCAATGATTTTTCATAGAGCTGACAAAATGTTAGTGCCAGGTCATATTGTACCACCAGTTCACCCTAAGGATACTATAGCTGTTATACATGGATTAGAATTTGAAATTACTCCAGAAGCATATTCAAAGTATGAACGTATTTCTA
>JAOZNB010000074.1 GCA_029933995.1 Candidatus Moraniibacteriota bacterium
AGTTTCTTTTCGTGATAAGATCACGCCTGAGGCACTTACTACAATTACGCTACTAGTAGCTGAATCAAATTCAAAAGATAAAGATAGGATTATTGGATTAATACTGCTATTGTTGCAGGGAGGTAAGTAAAGTTACGGTTATGAAAATACTTTATGACAGGCTTAAAAAATATTCTTTGGATGATGCTGTAGGTTTTGAACAATCTGATAGGCAGTTTTTGGCTTTGCGGGATTTGTATAAAAATAAATCATTTAATGATGAGGATTATTTATTTTTGACCATTGCAAATGCTTTGGTTTGTTATCAATTATCGGGAAAGGGTGAAGATTATTGGGAGGAATTTAGTTTGGCACTGCAGGATAGGAAAATTAATAGTTTTTCTGATATAAAAATGTTTTTTGAGGATTTTTTGCCTGTGTCAAAAAATAATAAGAGGTTTGTAAATGTAAAATTAGGGAGGGTTAAAAAGCTGAAAAAGTTTTATATGAAGTTTTTGCAAAATACTGAAATTTATTATAAAGATATGGATAAGTTAGCTAATGATTTAGCTAAGGTTATGAATCAGAGAATGGATGCAAAGACTATTATTTTTGCTGTGAAGATGTTTTCTTATTCTGCGAGGAATGTTTTTGGTTATTTGGAGTATTTTCCCGAGACTTTGATGATTCCAATTGATAGTAGGTTGGAGAATTTGCATAAAAAATATAATGATCAGCAGAAGACTACTTCCAAAAAAGATGTTAAAGAATTTTATGTAGATTTATCTAAAAAGCTAGATATGCCACTGTTACATCTAGATGCTGTGCTGTGGGTAAATTATGATGAATTGATGGTTACACGAAGTCTTTCGTAAAAATATTATGGTAATATATAGGTATGAAGATTAAGCTTATAAAGAAAATTGTAGTTGGTATTTTAACTTTGGCATTGGTTGTATATATTGGTGGTTTTTTCTTTTCTTCTTGGGCACAAGAATTATTGGTTTACCCTAGTCCAAATCGTACCAATGAAGAATGTGAAAGAATAATTGCAGAAAAAACAGTTATATATAATGGAACCACTTTATATCATCAGTCTGTAGAAAATTCTGATAAGGTTATAGTTTTTTATCATGGTAATGGAAATATTGTTTGTGATATGATTTTTGTGGCAGACATTTTTAACAAAAATAATATATCATATATTTTTCCGGAGTATACTGGATACAGTGATGATAGTAATAAATCTACACATGAAGGTGTTTTGAAAAATGTGCAAGATACCGCCCACTATATTGAACAACAAAATTACAAACATGTTTATGTGATTGGACAGAGTATCGGAACAGGTGCAGCAGTTTATCACACAACTTTACAAAAAGTAGAAAAACTTCTTCTCATTTCTCCATTCACTACGCTTACAGATGTAATTTATGAGATGGTTCCACTATATCCACGAGTATTCATTGAAAACTTTTTTGTTGATTTATTTGATAATCAATCAAGGTTGCAAAATTATGATGGTGATTTATTAATTATTCATGGTACAAATGATTTAGTCATAGATATTTCACAAGGATTGGCATTGTTTGAATCGACTTCAGCAAGTCAAAAGGAATTTTTATCAGCCGAAGAATTTGGACATGCAAACATTGTTGAATCAGATGAGCTGATAAAAGTCATCGATGAAATAAGTCATTGAAGGTAATTACATTTCACATCCAAACCTAACTACAAAAAATGATAAGTTTTGTCATTCCGTAAAATAAAGTTCTTCTAGTAGGGACAGTGTCATTGACCTGTCCGCAGTGTTACAGCATTACAGGCGGGCCTGTCTGTTCGATATAAGAACTTATTTGTACGGAATCTATACTTTAATATTATAGTATAGATTCTGGACAATGCTATTTCTAATCATTTGCTAAACGCTCATGAAGAAATAAACATTTCCGGAATGACATATTTTTGTAGTTAAATATAAATTAAAATTTGGAATAGAGTGCAATGTAATTTAGTTGACAATAAGTAGTAGATAGTTGATATTTAATATATTACTTGATTAAATAGAATAATTATGAAAAAAATACTTAATAAAATTTGGAAGTGGTTCGTGTCTTATTGGTGTAATTTGACCAAGTCGGGTCTTTTTGTAGCAGTGATTTTTGTTGCTTTTTCGATGACTCCTTCGCTTTTGCCACGTAGCCCGTTGTTTCAGGGACTTCTTTCTGGAGTTGTTTTTGCCTTTGGATATGGTATTGGTTGTTTTCTTTTATTCCTTTGGCAGTATCTAGAATTACCAAAATTGAAGGGTAGGGCATTAAAAAGAACTCATATCATATTTTTTATAATTGGGATGGTTATTCTTGTTTGTGCGTTGGGTAATTGGACCGATGGACAAAATTCAATTTTGCAGGTGATGAACCAAGAGTTAGTTGCACCACATCAGTCATTGTTTCTTGTAATTTCTCTCATATTTTCTGTTGCTGTTATTTTAATCGCTTTAGGACGGCTTATTTTGCGATGGTTTCGTTTTGTTATCAAAAAGATGCACAAATTTGTACCACGACATGTATCAAATTTTATTGGTTTTGTACTAGCTCTCATTATTTTCATTGGCTTGGTAAATGGTGTTTTAGTTAGGTCTGCTATTGATTTATTGGATTCAGTTGCAGCAACAGCGAATAATTTAATTGAGGATGGTAAACAAATACCTACTGATCCGCTCAAAACTGGTAGTGGTGAATCACTTGTTGAGTGGAATACTCTAGGTAGAGAAGGCCGTAATTTCATTGCTGACGGACCAAGTGCACAGGAGATTAGTGATTTCAGTGGAACTACCGCACTTGAGCCACTTCGTGTATATGTCGGATTGCAGTCACGAGAAACTCTCGAGGAACGTGCAGCTCTTGCACTTGAGGAGCTTAAGCGTATAAATGCTTTTGATAGATCGACACTTATTATATCTACACCAACAGGAACTGGGTGGATGGATCCTTATGCTGTAAACACCATAGAATACATACTTGGGGGCGATACTGTAAATGTAACATCACAATATTCATATTTATCAAGTCAGGCAACATTAGTTTTTTATCCAAAAAAAGCAAGTATGGAGGCAGAAGCTTTATTTAGTGTTATTTATGATTACTGGAAAACACTACCGCATGATTCACGTCCCAAGGTTTATTTGTGGGGATTGAGTTTGGGTTCTTTTGGTTCAGAGCGGTCAGCTAAATTGCATGATATTATGTATGATCCTATTGATGGCGCTCTTTGGACGGGTCCTCCATTTGTGAATAAATTGCATGGAGACATAGTGGATAATCGTAATCCTGAATCACCACAGTGGTTGCCTACATATGAAGATGGTTCATTAATACAATTTGTATCAAATAATGTAGATAAATCAGAAGATGTTGATGCTCCTTGGGGCGACATGCGTATTTTGTATTTACAAAATGGAAGTGATCCAATGGCATTTTTTTCAGAGGACTTATTTTACAAAAATCCAGATTGGTTGACGGGTGAGCGGGCTCCAGATGTATCACCACTTTTGGTGTGGCGTCCAATAGTAACTTTTTTTCAGGTAGCTTTTGATCTTATAGTATCGGTATCAGCAGCGCCACTGGGATACGGACATAATTATTCACCTGTTGATTATATCGATAGTTGGATAATGCTCATGGATCCAGATAATTGGACAGATGATATGACTGTACGATTGAAGGAATTATTTTTGGAATAAAGTGTATGTTTTTTAACCCCTCCTCAATCCTCCCCTTCAAAGGGGAGGATGGTACGATATTATTTTGTGTATGAAATATTTTGTTTATATTGTAAAGTGTTCAGATGATACTTTGTATACAGGAATTACAACTGATGTAAATAGGCGAGTCGCAGAACATAATGGATGTGATAAAGGTGCAAAATATACTAAGGCGCGACAACCTGTACAACTAGTTTATAAAGCAAAGCTTTCTGATAGATCAAGTGCTAGTAAAGAAGAATTTAGAATTAAAAATCTTAGCAGGAAACAGAAAAAAATATTAATTGCTTGGAAATAAGTAGTTTGGTGGTATAATAATAGGATATGATTGAAATATTTAGAGCAAAAGTAATTGAAGATGAAAAGGAGCGCGAGGCTGCGATGGAGGTTGTTGCGGAGAGGGAATCTTATTATGTAGAACTTTTTGCACAGGAATCACGTCCTCCACGTATTAAAGTGACGTATGAAGGAGTTACTCCACTCACTGTGCGTATTTTGTTTTCTCCTGTGAATGGAAAAACTATTGTGGTTCAGGAGAGTGGTTATGGTACAGCTGCTGCTGTAACAAAACATGCATTCAAAAAACTTAGGCGAAGAGCGAAAAATCATTTTGTGAAAATGAAAAATCGTCATCGTAGTTAAGGGTATGTTATAATAAAAATGTAATTAAATAAAAAAATAGTATGGGATTTTTTAGTAAAGTTACTGATGATGTAGTTGATAAGGATGCTGCCACAGCAAAGGATGTGGCAGAAGATAAAATAGATGATGCAGTAGAAGCAACTGGAATGGAAGATAATGCAATGATAGAAGATGTTGCTGATAAGGCAACGGAAATGAGTGGTGATGGCGTGGATGCTGTTGCTGACAAAGTAAAAGATATGACAGGTGGCGATGAGGAGGGTGCTGCATGTGGAGGTGGTACTTGCTCTGATAAATAGGAATTGAAGCATGAATTAAAAAGAATGCGAGAACCTATCTTGTATTCTTTTTATAGTTTGTTAAAGAATCTTAATTAAAATAATGCATGTAATGACAAAATGTTATTTTTGTGTTTAAATATATAAGATGAATACAAATTATTATACAATTTTAGAAGTTGAAAAATCTGCATCTGAAAAAGAGATTAAGACGGCTTTTCGCAAACTGGCACATAAGTATCATCCAGATAAGGGTGGTGATGAAAAAAAGTTCAAAGAGCTCAATGAGGCATATCAAACTCTCTCTAATAAGGAAAAACGTGTACAGTATGACCGATTTGGACAATCATCCAGTAACTTTGGTGGTGCTGGTGGGTTTGGTAATTCTGATTTTGGTCAAGGTGGATTTAATATGAATTATGGTAATTTTGCTAGGAGTACTAAGGGTGCGCAATTTAAAACACCTTCGTTTAGCAGGGTTCCTGCGTGGGCATGGATTTTTTTGTTACCAATTATTATTGTAGTTGCAGTTATAGGATTATTCTTTGTGTTTTTGTGGATTTCTTTTTCTACGTTACGCACAGCAAAGCGATAAATAATATTTAAATAATTTAATTAATAAAAATATATGATGAAAATTGTTTGGTTTATAATTACGGTGTCAGTTTTTCTTTTTAGTGCAAATTATTTTATGAAGGCATATAGTTTAGAGTGTTGCTTCTTGCCTTTTTACTAATTTTGTTATCACAAATATTATATGAATCAGTTTTTTCTTATTTTGGTAGGATTTTTTGTGCTTACGAATAGCATTGCTTTTTTGATGATGTGGATTGATAAGGGTAAGGCAGGGAAGCGCAGTACACAAAGAATTTCAGAAGGTATGATGTTTTTTATGGCAACGGTTTTTGGTAGTATTGGAGTATATGCTGGTATGTATCTATTTAGGCATAAGACTAGAAAATGGTATTTTATTGTAGGAATTCCATTTATTATTTTGCAAAACATTGTTTTTTTATTAATGATTTATTTTTTAGTAAGTGGTAGGTTTATTATATAAAAAATAAAAGCAACATTAACGATGTAATGTTGCTTTTTGAATAACTTAATTATTTCAGGAATCTGAGAAGTTGATTTTTCCTGAAATTACTAATGTACTTATTTTTATATTGAAAAAAGGAAACCCTTGCTGTATAATATTCTTCTGATTTATTGAGGTTTACATCCATATCAAAATCATCTGCAACAAGATTCATTCTTCTAGCATCTCCTTTTTGAATATCATGATGATATTCAAAAATAAAAAATAAGGCATTAATGGGTGTCATATTTATATCTTGTTGTAGTAAGGTAGTTATGCATTTGCATATTTCTTCATGAGTCATCATTAGGTTAGCCCTCTTTGATTTTTTGTGTAAAAAGGTTTATGAAATTGTTAAATTACTGCAATTAGATATTATAAGTATTTCATATGCATTTGTCAATTATTTATTATTTGTAATATAAAAAATAAATTCGTAACAGAATTTTCTGTTACGAATTTAATAATATTTGGTAATTATTTGATACTTAAAGCTATAATAAGTTCATTTTGCAATGAACTAATATATCTTTTAGCTTTGATAAATTTATTGCCATCTCCATCGCTTTCTG
>JAOZNB010000075.1 GCA_029933995.1 Candidatus Moraniibacteriota bacterium
ATCACAATGGTTTGTGGGATGTTGGAGAGGAGTCAATAGCAGGCGTTACTATTAATATTACAGATGATGATATTTTTAGCGGACAAACAGTGACAGATGCAATTGGATATTATGAATTTGTAGTAGATGCATATAAGACATATACAATTTCAGAGGACATTAATAGCATTGGCGGTAATTGGTCACAAACATATCCATTAAATGGAGAAAATCATGTTATTGAGATTAATATTTTAGGAGCTGATAAGTCACACATCAACTTTGGAAATGTGGAGCGGGGGTCTATTTATGGTAAAAAATGGCATGATCGTAATATGAATGAAGTTCGAGATGGTAGTGAGGAATTTTTATCAGGATGGACAATATTTTTGGATGAGAATGGAGATGGTATGTTAGATGGTAACGAACAATCTACTGTGACATCTACTGAATCAGGGCATGTGGGAGAATATTTATTTGATAATATTTATCTCGGAGAATATCGTGTGTGTGAGGTTTTGCAAGCTGGTTGGCAACAGACGTATCCACTTGATCCAAATTGTCATACAGTGATATTGTCAGGAGATGAAGATGATTGTGGTTGTAGTGATGATTGTGGAATTAGTTGGGGTAATAATAATTGGTGGGACTGTGATTATGATTGCAGTTGTGAGTGCGATTGTGAGTATGATGAATATAATTTTGGAAATGTGCAACTTGGTGAAGTTGTGGTGACAAAGTGGAATGATATAAATGGTGATGGTGTATTTGATGATGATGAAGAGACTTTGAATGATTGGGAGATGACACTGGAGACGGATGATTTGTTATATGAACAAACACAAATAACAAGTGGTGATGGTACAACAACATTTACAAATTTGAAACCAACACTCAATGAGTCGTATGAACTTAGTGAAGATCTACAAGGAGGTTGGGAGCAAACCAATATTTATTGTGGTGAACCAGAGGAATATGATGATATTCTCGAACCGATGACATGGGAATCTGTATTTGAAATGGAACCTATACAAAATGATTCAATACAGTTTGGTCTCGTGGCTGGTGAAGTAAAACGATGTTATATAGGAAATAAAGTTATGGATGTTGATTTGATACTTACAAAAACAAATAATGAATATGCTAATGGTCCAGATAATCCAGGAGATTTGGTAAAATATACACTAACTGTCCAGGCAGATATGGAAGGTGGACCTGTGATAGATGCAATTGTAACTGATTTGCCGCCAGAACAATTTGAATATGTACCAGGTTCATACACTGCGGTATCTGATATGAATCCATCGCTCACTATTTCAGAACCAACATATCACTCTCCAGGAACATGGACGCTTGGTGATATGTTGCCAGGTGAAATCATTACACTTGCATATGATGCAAGAATTGGAGATGGTGCACAAACAGGTGTGTATCCTGATATTGCATTTGCTGAGGGTGAAGATGTTGTCGGTACTGGTATCGTAGCCTCGTCAGCAGAATCTGGATTTGTAGTTGCACAGGGTATTGTAAATGATACATTTGTTGGTACGCAGATTGAGATTGAAACAGAGATGAAAAATCCTGTGCCTGTAGAAGTGGAAGTTGATGAGGATATAGAAACAATTGAAAAAAAGAAAGATGTATATGTGAGTTCAACACTTCCAGCAACTGGTGCAGAAGAAGGTTGGATTAAGTTTGCAATCGGGATCCTTTTTGTTGGAATGATACTTCTCCTTGGAGGTGGCTTGGTACGTATGCGACATACTAGAATGTTACATAATATGAAGATTGCTATATTCTTCATTGGTTTGGGTGTTGTATTTACTGGAGCAGGAAGTGTATTGGCTGCAGCGAGTGATCTGGTAGTGCGTGCGGATGAGCCTGTTGAAATATCAAATACAACATTTTCATTTGGATATGTAGCTCTTGATATATTGAGCCGTAATGTAAATGTTGAATGTTTGGTGAAAAAACCATCCAGTTCAACATTTGAAACATTTAAAACGGTTACATATAGTGGCACAGGAAATTCAGGTGATTGTGGTATCAACAATGATATCCTCTCAGAGCAAGGCGTGTATGAGCTCAAGGTATATGCAACAGCTGGTGGTGATGCTAGTGAGTCTGAGGTGTATGAAGTAATGTATAATACGACAACTCCAGGCAAACCAAAATGGATAGAAAAGGATAAAGAAGGAGATTGTCGTTATGATGTAGAATTTAAAACTGCAGATGATGGACAAACTACATATGTAGAACTTTATCATTCACGAGATCGTGAATTTGTAGCAGATGAAAATTCACGATTTGCGATAGTTGTAGTTGGTTCAAATGAAAAGAAAACAGTGACTGATAATTTAGATGAAACATCAGTATGTAATAAAAAACATTGGTATGCTGTACGAGCATTTGATGAGGCTGGAAATGCATCAAAAGTTCGAGTTGAGGAAGAGGAAATTGAAGAAACTGAAACTGTTGAAAATATTATAGTAGTTGGAGAAACAACAGCTACAAGTACAACGACTAGTAGCACAAGCGATACTGGATCATCTGATGAAGGTAATGAGATAGGTGAGGATGGTAATACTGACACAAAATTAGAGGGCGGTGAGGCAACAGAAATAGATACTAATACACAAATTGATGAAGTAGATGGAGGAGGGGAAGTTGCGGGCGAGGCAACAGAAGGATCTTTTTGGAATAAGATGGATGGTAAATGGTTTGGTCCTCTGTTAATCGCGCTTGGTATAATTGGTATCGTTTATATGGTGCGAGCAAATGCAAATGGAAATTCAGGAAATCAAAATTCATGAACCAATCAAAAATAGGAAATGTAATGTTGTGGAGTGGAGCAGTGCTCATAACACTGTCTCTGCTTCTACTTACTTTTATATTTTATCCTATTATCAAAGAAGAGATTCAATATAAATTTACAACACGAGATAATTTAGAGATCAGTAACATAACAATCACGAAAGATTTCACAAATAATGAAGATTATGGCATTGTGCCAGCTGATTTAAATTTTAGTATTATTGTACCAAAGATTGGTGGAAATATTCCTGTCATAAAGAATGTAGATCCATATAATGAAACTGGATATAGAAATGCTTTAAGAGATGGTGTTGCACATGCAAAAGGGAGTAAGTTGCCACAGGAAAATGGAAATACGTTTTTATTTGCACATTCTTCTGATAATTTTTATAAAGCAAATCGTTATAATACAGTTTTTTATCTTTTGCATAAATTGAAAAGGGGAGATCAATTTTTTATTGTACATGATGGTACGGTTTATAAATATATAGTTTCTGGTACACAAGAGGTTGCACCCGAGGCAATTGAATATTTGAAAACAAGGCAAAATAACACACAAACAGCAACACTTATGACATGTTGGCCACCAGGTACTGCGTTTAGTAGGTTACTAGTTTTTGGTGATTTAGAAGATTCTTATGAATTGTAGGTTAATGTAAACAAAACCCCCTCTGTCCTATCGGACCTCTCCCCCTTTAAAAAGGGGGAGAGGATGATATTAAGTTTTGAGAAAAAAATAAAATTTCCTCCCCTTTGAAGGGGTGGGATTGAGGTGGGGTTAGAGATGATGAATTTAAGCAAAAAATTAATAAGTTTTGTTTTCTGATTGTGCGTGGTTGTCTTGCAATTTATAAACAGGATAGAGTGTTAACAGAGCAATAAATGTAATCAAAATAAAGACGCTATTCATTGGGAGGAAGATGAGAAATACACTTGCGGTTGCTGGTGCAATAATATATGCAAGTGGTCGTGCAGTTTGAAAAAATGCTATCATGTCTACATCCGTTTTGTCTATGCGTTTATAAAAATATGATAAACGTAAAATACCTACAAAAGCTGCTCCAATACGAGAAATAAGTAATATGGTCATAATTATTATCATGCTAGTATTTCCGAAAAAGTAGAGAGCGGTTGAAGAAAGTGCTATAAGGACAAAGGCAATAAATAATAATTCTTTTTCTCCAAGTTTTTTATCAGCCAATAAACCAACAGGATATTGTATGAGGATGAGCGGGATAAGCATAACAGTAAATATTATACTTATTTGACTCCAGGAAAAACCTTGGTCCAGAAGGTATAATGGTGTATAAATAACCATAATTGCAAAGAAAAATTCTAAAGCAAAAGAAATAGAAAAGATTTTTTGAATATCTGTACGTGATTGGAGTTTTTTGAATAGCCCTTTATAGTTAGGTTGTTGTGGGCGAAGAGTATCCACATGACGAAGATTAAAAAAAGCAACAGCGAAGATAATAATATTTAAAATAATTGAAAAATAAAATATTCCAGTAAAGCCAAATTGACTGAGTAGTTGTATAGCAGCAATTGGTGCAAGGATGAGTCCAATATTTGTTACCGTAAGGTTAAAGCCATATATTCTACCAGATTCATTATCAGTTACGTATGATTCTAGAATCATTTTGAGAACTGCCCATGACAATGCTTCGAGGATGATGTATAAAATGAGTAATGTTGTTTCTGGAATTTTTCCTATAACTATAACTAGTGCGATAAATACAGAAATTTTGCAAATAGTTAGGAGTTGAAAGAGTGTTGATCTTCCGACGGTGTGAACGAGTTTATGAATATTGAAAAGTATGATGAGTAATATGATATTGGCAATAAGAAATGTCCACCCAATATTTGAACTTTCCCAAACATTTTTGAAATATGCAGACATTGTATACACGAGTAGTCCACCAGTAAATCCCATGAGTAATGAAATAATATCAACAAAAAATATTTTTTTGTAATCCAAGCTTTCTTTGTGATGAAAATTATTTAAAGGTGTCATATTTTAATCTTATTTATTTCTTTTGTAAAGTATAACATAAAATCAATGATTATTGATTTTTAGTAAATTAATATTTCTTTGTGGTAGATTGAAAATATAATAAGGTAAAATAAAGCGTTTGACAAAACTTTATACTGATGATAAACTTTATATAAAGTTTCATATTTTGTAAAGATTAAATTTATGTCAACATCTATAGCTCAACAATTAAAAACAATACAAACTGCTTCAGGTTTATCTCAATCAAAAATTGCGGAGTTTTTAGGTGTTTCTTTTGCCACTGTTAATAGTTGGATAAATGAGAGGTCAACACCACATAGGAAAAATCAAGAAGATATCAATAGTTTGTTTGAGTTTTATGTTAGGGGTAAGTCTCAGGTTGTAGTTGATAAGCTTGCTACTAAAAAACAAGAGATTATTTTTAAAAGTAAAAAAGTAAAAAATGTTGGTAGTAAGATTGTTTTGCGTCCAGATCTCAAAAAACAATTTATTTTATCATTGACATACAATACCAATCGTCTCGAGGGCAGTACTTTGACAGAAGATGATACGGCAGCAGTTATTTTTGATAATATTTCTTTATCTGAAAAAACAATTAATGAACAAATGGAGGCAAAAAATCATCAAACTGTCTTGAACTTTATTTTTGATAATTGGTTAGATTCACATCAGGAAATAACTGAAGATATCATTTTGAAACTTCATGGTATTCTCATGAACAGTATTTTAGAAAATGCTGGAATTTATCGTACACATCCAGTTCGAATTGTTGGCTCTAATGTACCAACATCAAATTGGCAAACTGTTTCTGATAAGATGCAGAAATTGGTTAAAATAATAAATGACAAAAAGCAAAAGGATATAATATCTCAAATTTCTCTTGTACATGCTCAGTTTGAACAAATTCATCCATTTAGCGACGGTAATGGTCGCATAGGTAGAGTTATTATGCATTTGATGGCATTGCGTAATAATTTTCCTCCAGTTTTTATTGAAAATACGCGTAAGAGAATTTATTATAAATATTTACAAAAAGCACAATTGGAGAATAAGTATTCTTTTTTGGAAGATTTTGTTTGTGACGCACTTTTAGCTAGTTACGAAATCATTGAAAAATATCAAGAGGACTAGTACTTATTTGTAGGCAAATAACTATTTACACGTCTACATAAACATTTTTAAAATAGTGTCTTTGCGAGGAGGTACGACGAAGCAATCTCCGCAAGATTATCCATAAACTTTTCGAGATTACTTCGCATAATTCAATGATTGTGATTTTTACTCGCAATGACTCTAACAGGTGTGATGAGCTACCTCGGTAAAGGCAGCTTTTTGAGGTGATGGAGATGACATGATGAGAAGGGTTGTTAGGGTAGGAGGAGGAAGTAGAATAACTTTAAAATTTAAGACTTACAAAAGACGACTTGTAGAGTCGTCTTT
>JAOZNB010000076.1 GCA_029933995.1 Candidatus Moraniibacteriota bacterium
TTTTTCAGGCACAATAAAATGGATATTATTTAGTATAATTGCGTTTTTTGCATGGTTGATTACTTTTGCTATTACTTTGATAGATTTTTCACTAACTCCAGAATTTCAATCAATTTTAACAACATCTGCTGTAAAAGAAGGATGGAAAATTGTAAGAGATTTTCTTAATATTGCATTTATATTTTTCTTATTATTTAGTGCCTTTGCGACTATTTTTCAAGTATCTAAATATCATATCAAGAGTACTTGGGTGATGACACTCCTCAAAATCTGACTATTTTGAGGAATTTTAATATTATAAATGCTATAATAAAACTGTAATTATTAGAGATTCCTCTACTTGTAAATAGGTTTTTAAATAAGGATATTAAAATAAGTAGACATAAATATATAAAAAGCGGTTAAAATTAAGGTTTTGTGTATGAAAAAGGATATAAAACCGCTTAAATATGGTGTTTTTGCGTAAATACTATTGACAAATGTATAAATATATGCTATAATACTTTTGTAACGATGAGGTGTATTTAAAAACAGAAAAAGCGTAGTGATAGAACAGTGTTCTGTCAGTACAATTAGTATAGTGAAAAAGAATTGAAAATAGCTTTACAAATTATTGATAATATGCTATTGTTTATTATCAAATGAGATTTACAAGGAAAAAAGATAAAAATTGTTTTTAAAAAAATATTGAGATAATATTAAAATATTTTTCTGGAAATAATGAATATTTCTAGAATGAAATATATAGTTATTTAAAATAGTTATAAATAAATTTTTTTTAAAAATATTTATAACAATATTGAGGATTGTACATGATTTAGTAAATATTGTTTCCATGTAGGTTAGTTTTTAACTAATAAAGGTAAGTTTATCTACATGGAAATAATATTATAACTAAATTAAATTCTGCTACGAGCAGAAGGGAGAACACAATGAGAAATTTTAAAAACGTAGTTTCTTTTTTTGCTATCACAGTAGTAATGGTAATTACCTCTGTTTCAGTTGCTAATGCAGGTTGGTTTTCGAAAACTCCTGAGCAGCAGATCGAGGAGATTATTATTGATACAGTTATGAAGGGTGCTAAAATTATTGGGTTAAATGATGTTATTAAAAAAAGTATAAAAGTTACAATAATAAATCAGACCATAAATGATTCATTGACCCGTAAAACTTATTCAGAAGTCACACTCCTGTCGAAGGAATGGGGAAAATATCAGATTGCTGTTTACACTAGATGTGTAAAAGAAGATGGTAAGATGAAAGTGGCTGATGGTACAGTTGCTATAAATTCAATTGATTATAATAATGATGATGTTAAGAAAGTTTATAAGGCTTCGGGTATAAAATTTCGCAATGTGGTACTAGGTGTAAATAGTCACACAGTTGCTGTATACTATGATCCTCGATAATCCCCTCGAAGTCATTGACTTTCAGGTTTATAAAAGTCATTTAGATTTAATAATCTAAATGGCTTTTCTTTTTTTATGGATTATGTGATATACTTATATAGGTAAAAATATTTTTACAAGATTTTAAATATGAAACAAAAGTTTAAAAAAAATAAAAGAAAATTATATACATCAATATTGTTATTTAGTGGAATATTTTTAATGTTATTTAATATTCATTTAGGTGATAATATGAAGTTGGAGACTTGTTTTGTTCAGGCAACGACGCCGCCCAGCACTAATCCAGTAGCAAATTCAGGTAATGGTCCAGTAATAAATGATGTAAATGCAATAGCAGGTATAGCTAGTTTTTCAGGCACAATAAAATGGATATTATTTAGTATAATTGCGTTTTTTGCATGGCTTATTACATTTGGTATTACTTTGATAGATTTTACATTAACTCCAGAATTTCAATCAATTTTAAGGATGAATGCTGTAAAAGAGGGATGGGAAATTGTAAGAGATTTTCTTAATATTGCTTTTATATTCTTCTTACTTTTTAGTGCTTTTGCGACTATTTTTCAAGTATCTAAATATCATATCAAGAGTACTTGGGTGATGATTGTTGTTATGGCACTTCTGGTTAACTTTTCATGGCCAATCTCACGTATCATTATAGATATATCAAATGTAACAATGGCTTATATAATAGGTGATGATAATATAAATGGTGGTGTAACAAGCAGAAATGCACTTATGGCTACGATTGGTGAAGGTTCTGGTTTTGCAGCTGCCATAATTGGTGTTGATACAAATGATCCTAAATTATACAATGCGACGACTAAAACACTGGATGTTGTAATGAAAGAAACTGAGTGGGTTAATTTATTTATGGGAATTGTTTTTTCATTTATGTTTATGGTTACAGTTATGGCTATTGCTATGATTTTAGTTATTCGTACAATTGCGTTAGCTGTATTGATAATTTTTGCCTCAGTAGGATTTATTGCAGCAGCATTTCCATCGACAAAATCATTTTCTAGTAGTTGGTGGAGTTCACTTCTGAAATATGCATTTATAGGACCTATTTTAATTTTTATGTTATTTTTGTCATCAAAAATTATGATGGAAGTAGCATCCAATCCAAATAGTGAATATAATCAAGGGGTACAAACAGCAATGAATAATAATGCAAAAGGAACTAGTGAAGAATTAAAAGCCTCTATAATTCATGGTATGAAATTTATTGTTCCAATTATTATTTTATGGACAGGAATAATTGCTGCGGGAAAATTAGGAGATGGTGCATCTAGTATGGTCTTGGGCATGGCACGTAGTGCTCCAAAGAGAGCTTGGGGTGCAACTAAGTGGGGCAGTAAAAACACTGCTAAAGGAGTTGACTATGGTATGGGAGCTGCGGTAAATAGAGTTGCAAAATCTGATAATAAAATTGTAAGTGGTGTTGGTAAAGGAATGGCAAACGTGAGATCTATTCCAGATAGAATTGGAAATATTAATAAAAAACGTAAAGAAAGTTATGAAGATGTAATGGCAGAAACAAAGGCACGTGCACTTAATACAGGTGGTCCTGGTGGTGATAAAAATGCGTTAAAAAAGAATGAAGATAAACAAGTTGCAAAAGAAATGAAAAAGATTAAAGAAGATGGATTTTCAATTGACACAATGATGTCTGAAGTTAGTACCACTGATGAAGGGCCACGTCAAACAGCACTTTTGGAGTCTATGGCTAATCATAAACAATTTGGTAAAGGTGATTCTAAAAATTATGTACAAATTACAGATATGTTTACAAATATGGACAAGGGCTTACGTGGATCGCTAGAAGGTAAATTAAAGAATGAGGGCAAGGGTCAATTAGTGGCACAAAATTTAGCAAAAGAAGTGCATGCTGAAGCACGGGAATCAGGAAATCCAATAACACATAAGGAATCGCTAGAAAAAGCTTCAATAAAAGTTTTTGGTGGTATGGATGGCAAAACTTTGGCAAAACAAGATGTGTGGAAAAAAGGTGGTATTGATAATGTGGTGATGCGTAAGGTGGCAGAAGATAGGGTTAATAGTGATGAGTTTGGTGCTAAACAAAAACAAGAATTTAGTAGTAGTATGACAAAGGAGATGCATATTGATAAAGAAGCAGCTGAGACAGAATTAGCAACTAGGAGACGAGAAACAGAAGAGCGGGTGGCAGATGTAACGGAACAAGAAAATTTAAGAGATATGAATACTTAAAAAACATAAGTGAAAAAAGAAATAGAAAAAAGTAAATATTTTCCAATGATGGCAGGATCTGAAATATCTGATATTTTTAGCGATGAAAGTACGCAACTATGGGATAAATTTCATCAACTACCACAAAAAACACAGAATTTATTAAAATCAGATCAGATTGTAGAATTTATATATGATGTAGAGAGGCGATATTATTTGCAGGATGAAATGACGGAGGAATTTTCACGTACTGTGCGTGCGTATTTTTTGCGTGAAATTACATTGGAAGGTTTTGTACAAAAAGTATCTCAAATATGTAAAACATCAGCAGAAGAAGCTAATAGATTATTACAGTCCATTAATAATATTGTAGTGAATAAAGAGGGGGAACAAAAACAACAAAATGTCGTAAAATTAAAATTTAGTGAAATAATAAATAAGTATCCAAAAATATTAAATCAAATCATTACAAATAAAGTAATTATAACAAAACCATTTTTACAACCACTAAAACCAACAATAAAAAACTGGATAATGGTATACGAAAAAATTCTCGGTGTTAGTATACACACAATGATTGAAAGAGGTGATTTTGTATTTAGAGCAGAAGCAACAAAAGGATTGGATGAGGGAGATAGAAAAAAACTATTAGCTTTATTCAAAGCACGTGATGAGGATGGTGAATTATTTGTAAATACTGATGACGTAGAGGTTGCTTTTGAGTATGTTGAAAAAAGTAATATAACAAAAAAACGTAGTGACATGTCTAGACCTGTCACTACACAATCAAAATCAGATGTATTAACATCTTTTGAGGGTGTTCAAGGTGCTACAAATACAGGTGTTAAACTTCATCAAAGCCACAGCACAATAAAACAAGAAATAAATGAAGAACAAATTGAAAATCACTTTCAAAAAGGATTACAGCAAAATAATACAAAATTAAAGACAACTACACATGATGGAATGATGGATATGAAAAAACAGGGTAAAATAAAAGGTGTGCAGACGACCAAACAGAGTATTGTAAATAAAGATATGTCACGACCCGTCGCTACACGAGCTGTAAACAGTGGTGTTCGTGGTGATATGAAGATAATGACAGGAGTTGTTGATACAAAAAATACAAAACCAAATATACGACCTGTCACTGTGCAAAATAATAATGAAATACAAAATCAAGCTCCAAATGTATCACCACAGATGCAAATTGAAGATGGAGTATTAAATGATCTAAAAAAAGAAATAGAAAAAAATAGAACTGAAATGAATCAATTACAAAACCCTAAAGTTAATAATATAGTACAAAAAAGTAGTGACAGGTCTAGACCTATCATTACGAAGGTGAATGCAAAATCTAATACCCCACAAAAAACACAAAAAAAATCAAACACAACTGGTACAATTAGCTTTAGCTCAAATCATGTGATGCCAGCAGAAAAACCAAATCAAAAAACAGCTGAAAAAGAAAAATTAGTAAAACAACAGGTAAAACATATAGAAATGAAACCAATGGGACATTCACATGATTTGTCTGAATAATAATTAGATTCATCTAGAGTAAAAAATGAACGTGTGGTATAATAATAGTGAGGAATTTTAGAAATATTTCTTGAATAAAAAATATAAAAATATTATGCAGATTGTACCACAATATATTGATGTTGAAGATAAAATTGTTGGACCACTTACGTGGAAACATTTAGGTTGGATGTTTGGTGGTACTGCTATGGCAGCTATGGCATTTACGATGCTTGATAGAGTGACATTTATTATAGTTGCAATTCCAATTGTGATTGCAACAGCTGCTATGGCATTTGCAAAGCCAATGGGAGTACCACTTGTTGAATTTTTAGGATATGGATTTACATTTTTATTTCGTCCAAAGGTATATACCTGGCAGCGTGAAGCAGAAATTTCAAAATCAAAAGGAAATAAAAAACCTGTTGAAATTACAACAACTAGCAAAGAAAAAGAACTAACAACTGATGATATTACGGCGATAGCACAAACATTGGATAGTGGTGGTAAGGAAAGAAATAAAAGAATACAAGAATTAATGAAGAAAAATATAAATAATACAAATAAAACATAAATATTATGGGGATGTTTGGTGCGTCACAACAAAATGTTGGTATGAGTACGCTAAAATATGTTGAAATAAAAACAATTAAAGATGGTGTTGTCGTTTTAAAGAGTGGTGCACTGAGATCTGTTTTATTAGTGTCATCAGTTAATTTCGATTTAAAATCATCAGATGAACAAATTGCTATTATTGGTGCATATCAAAACTTTTTAAACTCATTGGATTTTCCAGTCCAAATAGTTATTAGTTCACGTAAATTAAATATTGGTCCATATACTGAAATGCTCAAAGAAAAAGCAGCTGAACAAAGAAGTGAACTTATGAAAATTCAGATTGTAGAATATAGAGAATTTATTACAAATCTTACAGAGGTTACAAATATTATGAGTAAATATTTTTATCTCGTAGTTCCATTTGCACCAGTAGAAGATGAAACGGGTGGAATGTTTAGTAAAATTTCAAGAGCTGTTAATCCAGCACAAAATATTACGGAGCATGCAGAACTATTTGAAACATATAAAAATCAAT
>JAOZNB010000008.1:0-3242 GCA_029933995.1 Candidatus Moraniibacteriota bacterium
GATAGGGATTGAGGGGTGGTTAGAAATATCATCATAAAACTTATAATTTTTTCATATATAGAATTTTTTGTGTAAGAACAATTTAGTTAGTTATTTTCAAAAGTTACTTTTTTGGAATAGTCTGTGGTATGATATAATGTATAGGTTGAGATTTTTAGTGATATAAAATATATGAAAAAGATTGTAAAAATAATTAGCATTGTGGCTGTTGTGTTTTTTGCTGTGTGGTTTGTGTGGCAGCGATTTGTGAATGATGATAGTGATGCAGAAGTTGATTCATATGTAGTTGGTAGTAGTAGTGTTGTGGAAACTGTGAGTGCAAGTGGTGAAGTTACGCCTGTGAATTATGCAAATCTTTCTTTTGTAGCACCTGCGCTTGTGAAATCGGTGAGTGTGGATGTGGGTGATAATGTAAAGGAAGGAGATGTACTTATCGTCCTTGATCGTAACTCTGTTATTTCACAAATTCAATCAGCTCGTATTGATGTGGAAAAAGCAGAGGCAGCGGAACAGCTAGCGCGTAGACATTGGGATGATTACAAACCAGAAGAGAGAGAGCGTATCAAAAAGGATGTGGAGCAGGCACGTACAAGGCTTTATGGAGTGCAATCACAATTCAAAAATACAGAAATTGTTTCACCAATTGACGGAATTGTAACGCAGAGAAATGTGCGTATTGGAGAGGTTGCACAGGGAGTTGTGATGCGTGTAATTGATGAGAGTGATATGGAGATTGAGATATTGATGTCTGAGACAGATGCTACAAAAATGAATAAAGATCAAAGGGCATTTGCTGTATTTGATGCTTATAATGATGAACAATTTGATGTGGATATCTTGAGCATTGATCCAGAGGCTGTGAGAGTTCAAGATGTAACATATTATAATACAACTTTTGCATTACCAAATAATATAGATAAAAATATTTTATCTGGAATGAGTGTTGATGTGGATGTTGTTGTAAATCAAAAAGATAATGTACTTACAATACCTTTGCGGTTTGTGCGTAGTGATGATGTTGGTGAGTATGTATATATAAAGAGTATAGATGAACAATACAAAAAACAATACATAACTACGGGGGTTGAAGGTGACGATGGCGATGTCGAGATTGTTACTGGTTTAGTTGATGATGAAATTATATATGATGTTGATGATGAAGATTTGGAAGATAAATAGATAGAGTTTATGGAAAATATTATTTCTTGTAAAAATATTACCAAAGTTTTTGATACAGGTGAAACACAGACACGTGCGCTCCGTGGTGTATCCTGCAATATTACCGCTGGGGAATTCGTTGCAATTATGGGCCCTTCTGGTTCAGGTAAGTCAACTTTAATGCACGTACTTTCTTTTTTGGAACAAAAAACAGAGGGAGAATATTTTTTTCGAGGTAAAGACACAAAGGATTTTAATGAGGCTAAATTAGCGTATATTCGTAATCAAGAAATTGGATTTGTTTTTCAATCATTTAACCTCATGCAACGTGTGAGCGTTTTTGAAAATGTAGAATTGCCATTATTGTATGATTTTTATACAAAAACTACACAAAAAAAAGGAGAAAAAAAGACAAATAAAGAACGAGTTATAAATGCACTTAGGAGTGTAAGTATGGAACACCGCGAGCATCATATGCCAAGTCAGCTTTCTGGCGGTGAAAAACAGCGTGTTGCGATTGCAAGGGCGTTAATTAATAATCCGAAAATTATTTTTGCAGATGAGCCAACTGGAAATTTGGATTCAAAATCTGGTTTGCAAGTGATGCACGTTCTAGAAGATTTGAATAAAAAAGGACATACAATTATTTTAGTGACGCATGAAAGTAGAACGGCGGAGCATGCAGGGCGAATTTTGCAAATTGTTGATGGGAAAATTGTAGAAGATGTAATCGTGAGAAATCAACGTTCAGCTAAAACAGATGGTATTTTGAAGTAAATTTTTTTAGTTGTCATCTCGAGCGCAGTGTCAACGAAGTCGAGAGATCTCAAAATTGTAAGATTAGAGATTTCTCCATTCCGCTATCGCTTCAGTCGAAATGACAATGCTTGTAAATATTTTTTCGTATTTAAAGGTATGTTAAGTCAAATAATGTTGTCATTGCGAATTACGATGCAGAATTTTCTCGCAGCAAAAATGCGAACATTTTTGACAATTGTTGGTATTGTGATTGGTATTGCCGCAGTGATGGTTGTTCAGAGTGTTGGCACAAGTGCACAAAATATGATCCTTGATCAAATTCGTAATGTAGGTTCTGATCTGATTGCAGTTCTACCTGGTGCAGCAAATGATGATGGGCCACCAGCGAGTACATATGGCATTGTGGTAACAACAATGAAAAATGGTGATTTGGATGCATTGCGTAAAAAAACAAATGTACCACATGCAGTCGCTGTAAGTGGATATGTATCAGGTAATAATGTTGTGCAATATAAATCATATGATAAATCATTAACATTTCAAGGTGTCTCAGCTGATATGTTGGTTGTTGAAGGTAATGATATTGAGATTGGGAGATTTTTTACAAGTGCTGAAGATGAATCGTTGGCAAGAGTTGTTGTGCTTGGTGCACAAGTTGCAAAAGATGTTTTTAATAGTGAGGATCCACTTGGTAAAAAAATGAAAATTGGATCACAATCATTTCGGGTTATTGGTATTATGGAGGAACGTGGTGCAACATTTGCATCTAATTATGATGAGGCAATATATATACCATTGCAAACAGCACAAAAAAGTATACTCGGTATTGATTATTTAAATTTTATCCGTTTAAAAACTGATGATGAGATAAATGTAGAGCAAACAAAGGGTGATGTACGCACCGTTTTACGATCAAGGCATGATATTGCTGATGATGAGGGTGATGATTTTTCTGTACGTAATATTGCATCAGCACTGTCTGCTGTAAATAATATTACAGATATTATGAAATATTTTTTGGTAGCTGTTGCATCTATTTCGCTCATTGTTGGAGGTGTTGGAGTTATGAATATAATGTTTATATCATTATCAAAGCGTGTGCGTGAAATTGGTTTACGGAAGGCAGTTGGTGCCAGGAAGCGAGATATTATGTGGCAATTTCTTTTTGAATCAATGGTTATTTCATTTATAGGGGGATTTATAGGTTTTTTTGTAGGATTATTAGTAATAGGGATTGCAGGAGTGGCTGCAGCACAATATAATTTAGAGTGGGATGTAGTTATAACAGCACAAATGGCTTATATATCACTAGGTATTTCTATTGC
>JAOZNB010000008.1:3342-21067 GCA_029933995.1 Candidatus Moraniibacteriota bacterium
GAATAATATTTTACGGAATGACAAAATTAATGAATATAATTTAATATAATTGTAGTAATAATAAATAAATGAAATTGTGGCGACTTATTAACATATCAATCAAAAATTTATTTTCGCATACAGGGCGAACAATTTTGACGTTGCTCGGTATTATTATAAGTGTTGCATCAATTATGAGTGTAATTACAATGGGGGAAAATATCAAAGAATATATCATGGATGAAATTGATGCTTTTGGCTCAGATACAATTCAAATAGAGGTATCCATCCCAGAGACAGAGCATGTATCAGTGGAAAATATTTCAGATATGGCAATGGGTGTGCAAATTACAACACTGACAGATGAAGACGCGGAGTCAATTAAAAAATTAGATAATGTACAAACATATAACGCAGGGTTGATGGGGCAGGCACAAGCAAAATATGATGGCGAGACTGTATACGTGATACTTTTGGGATCAAGTGCGGATGCTCCGTTAGTTGACCCTGGTGCAAAGGTGGCAGATGGAAGGTTTTTTGGAACAGACGAAGAATTGTCATCGGCTAATGTAATTGTACTGGGATCAGCTGTCGCAGAATCACTATTTGGTCAACAAAAAAATGTGATTGGTGAGCGTATTTCTATGAATGGTGGAAAATATCGTGTTGTAGGTGTTTTGGAGGAGAGAGGAACTTCATTTGGTTTTTCTTTTGATGATTTGGTATATTTACCATACTCAACTCTACAAAAAAAGATTCTAGGTGTTGATTATCTATCATATATTACAGTAAGGGTATTTGATACGGGACAAATTGATAATACAGTTGAGGATATAGAATATATTTTGCGATCACGTCATGATATTGATAATCCAAAGGATGATGATTTTAATGTAATGACAATGAAAGAGGCTCAGGATATGCTTGGTTCGGTAATAGTAGGTGTGAATATTTTATTAATTTCACTTGCATCAATTTCCCTGTTAGTTGGTGGTGTTGGCATCATGAATATTATGATTGTATCAGTAGAGGAACGTACGCCCGAAATTGGTCTCAGAAAGGCAATTGGTGCAAGACGAGAGGACATAGTACAACAATTTATCATAGAGTCAGTTATTATTAGTGTTGCAGGTGCTTTTATTGGAATCGTTGTTGCGTCAGCTATAATTTCATTATTTTTTGTGATCATTGAACGTGCAGGTTTTACGAGTATAAATCTCTTTATTCCAATTAGTGCTGTTGTTATATCGATTATTTTTTCAGTTGTTGCGGGTATTGTTTTTGGAGTATATCCAGCACGACGTGCAGCAGAAGTAAGTCCTATGGAAGCTTTAGGTTCTTAAATTTACAAAACCTACATTCAATAATTAAAAGCAACACCTTCATAAATATCAACTCCAGTTTTTTCATAAAACACTTCTATAGGTGTTTTCCAATTTAATCTCTTACGAGGACGATTATTAATTAAATATTCAGCTTTAAGCATCTCTTCTTCTGTTAATTTACTCCAGTCAGTTCCTTTTAGAAAGAATCTTCTCAATAATCCATTGGCGTTCTCATTGGCACCTCTTTCATAAGAGGTATAAGGATTAGCATAATATACATTAATTTCTAAAGTTCTTTCTACATTTTCATAATCACTATTTTCAGGTCCATTATCTTTAGTAAGAGTTTTTAAATATTGAGAAGGTATCCTATTTAATTTTTTGAATAATACAGAATCTCCTTCTCGAGCTGTTTTACCTGTTGTTTTACCGATTAAATATACTCCACTAACTAATTCATTAATAGTTTTTATACAAGGTTGAATTTTTTGAGATAATACAAAATCATCTTCCCAATGTCCTATCTCTTTACGTTTTTTAACTATTGCAGGTCTATCCTCAATCACAGGAAGATTCTCTCTCCTGAGTACTTTTTGAGGCTTTCTTGAACCCTTTCTCATCCTTCTCTTTCGTTTTCTTGGTAGATACATTCTTAAATCTTCACAGTCTTTTTTTAAGTTACCATTTCCTTCACGATAAAATTGATTGTAAATATATTGATAAATAGCTTTAAGTGATATTCTCATTTTTTTATTACTGGGATATTCTTTTTTTTATTCTTCCATTAATTTGTTCAGGAGACCAACCAATTTTTAATTTCTTTTTAACATATTTTTTTAATTTTGAATATTTGTCTAGTTTAAAAATATTACCTCTTTTTTTAATTCTTTTTAAAGCTTTTTCATGAGCTACTTTTGCAATGTATTTACCAACTCCATTTGGAGGTTTTCCATTGATCTCTCTTGAGATTGTACTGACATTCCTGTTTAATTCATTGGCAATGCTTCGCATACTACATCCATATTTGTATCTTTCTTGAATAATAGTTCTATCACCTAAAGTTAATGGTGATTTTTTAATTTTAACACTTATAAATATTTTCTAATTATTATTTAATTAGTTTAATACTTATTTAGAGTGTTGCAATTAATTATTAAACTTAGGTAATAGTACATTGTATTATGTTGAATAATATGATATTATATTTGTAATAATGCAGTCAATATATTATTTTGACTGTTTCGTTGTAACAATTCTACGAAGGAGGATGTGATTATGATGAAAAAAAGTTTCATGCTACTGGCTAGAGTTGGAGATGGAGGTTGATAGAATTGAAAATGCCCGTGAGGCATAAAGCATGAAGTTTAAAGGCAATCAATACATTGTATTGATTGCCTTTTGAATTATTGAATAAAATAAAAACCCTTACATAATATATGTAAAAGTAAAACAAATGAAAAGTCCTCAATGCAAGAGGGCATATGAATCCCTTTAAAAAAGATATCGGAAAAAATAAATTTTTTCCCTGAAATCAAGGTGGGTTTCATGGTCCCGACAAGTCGGGTTATTCAGCTCTCTATTCTGAAGACCTTTCGCTTATATTATACATAATTTATAAATAAAGTCAATATTTTTAAAAAAGTATAATTATATCTCTTGGAATGATTTTCCTTGTCAAAAACAGGGTAAAAGAGTATAATTATAGATGAAATATTTACAAGAAAAATACAACTTATGACTCTGCAATCGTATTTATGGGGATTGCGCATTGGTACAGTAATATGTTTTACAGCATTTTGTGTCATTATATTTCTAACTGATCCAATCGATCTTGGAAA
Source organism: Candidatus Moraniibacteriota bacterium (assembly GCA_029933995.1). Classification (GTDB taxonomy): domain Bacteria; phylum Patescibacteriota; class Minisyncoccia; order Moranbacterales. The sequence goes on from JAOZNB010000008.1 coordinate 6,485, forward strand.
TGTTGCGTTTGTCCTTTTTTATTTAACATTCTTTCTTACCGTGTCAGGTATTAGTGTTTTGATATTGACATGGCTATGGGGTAAAATGGCCAAGGAAATGCTTTCTTTGGGTGAGATTGGTATGGCTGTGCGACAGGGTATTTTGATTGGAATACTTATAACTATTATTGTAGCTATGCAACAGATGAAAATATTGTTGTGGTGGGATGCATTGATTGCAATTGGAGTTATATTTTTAATAGAGTTATATTTTTTAACTAGGAAATAGAATTGATGGAGGTGTAAATTTATTAAGTATATTTATAGATATGGTAGCAAAAAAGAAAGCAAAGAAGGGTACTGGGTATGGAGCATCATCCATCCAAGTGTTGGAAGGTTTGGAACCAGTTAGAAAACGTCCAGGAATGTATATTGGTGGAACAGGGATTGTGGGATTACATCATTTGATTTGGGAAGTAGTAGATAACTGCGTAGATGAAGCTATGGCAGGACATGCTACTACGTGTACTGTGCGTATATTACCAGGCAATATTGTAGAGGTTTCCGATGATGGCCGTGGTATACCAGTGGACAAACACCCAAAAACAAAAAAATCTACTTTGGAAACAGTGCTAACGGTTTTGCATGCGGGAGGTAAATTTGGTGGTGATGATAGTGGTTATAAAGTGTCAGGTGGGCTCCATGGTGTAGGTGTTTCAGTTGTGAATGCACTTTCAGAATGGACAAAGGCAGAGGTGGAGAGAGATGGAAAATTATGGTCACAAGAATATAAATGTGGAAAGCCACAAGGAAATGTAAAGGCAATTGGTAAGGTAAAAAAAGGTGTGACAGGTACAACAATTACGTTTAAACCTGATTCAACAATTTTTCCAGATACGACTTTTAATTTTGATACAGTTGTGAAGCATTTGCGTAATCAAGCATATCTTACAAAAGGCATACGACTTAATATTGAAGATGTACGAGAAGTTACAGGTAAAAAGGATACATACAAAGCACGTAGACATAGTTTTTATTTTGATTCGGGAATTATTTCTTTTGTAAAATTTATTAATCGTGGAAAAGACGTGCGTAATAGTGTACCTGTATATATTGAGAAAAATAAAGATGATGTGTATGTAGAAGTATCATTGCAATATACAGACTCTTTTAAAGAACGTTTGCACGCATTTGCAAATAATATTTTGAATCCTGAAGGAGGTACACATGTTGCAGGATTTCGTAATGCTTTGACGAGGTGTCTAAATACTTATGCACGTAATAACAAGATTCTAAAAGACAAAGATAAAAACCTTACTTCAGAAGATGCAAGAGAAGGTCTGACATGTGTTATTAATGTAAAATTAGCTAATCCACAATTTGAAGGACAAACAAAAGAAAAGCTGGGTAATCCTGAAGTAAAGGGTATTGTGCAAAGTGTGGTAACTGAGGAATTTTCTGAATATTTAGAGAAAAATCCAAAAGATGCAAAGGCAATGATTGAAAAATGTCTTCTAACTGCAAGAGCGAGAAATGCTGCACGCGCTGCAAAGGATGCAGTTCTCAGAAAGGGTGCACTTGAAGGAATGACACTTCCAGGAAAACTTGCTGATTGTACCAGTCGCAAAGCTGAAGATTCTGAATTATATATTGTGGAGGGAGATTCTGCTGGTGGTAGCGCTAAGCAGGGACGAGATAGAATGTTTCAAGCAATTTTGCCATTACGAGGTAAATTGGTTAATGTGGAAAAGACAAGTTTGGACAAGGTTGTAAAATCAGATACATTGAAGCCAATTATTATTGCAATGGGTGCTGGAATTGGAGATACTGTTGATGTAAATAAATTGCGATATCACAAAATTATCATTATGGCTGATGCTGATGTTGATGGATCACATATTCGTACTTTATTATTGACATTCTTTTATAGATATTATGAAGAATTAGTTAAAGATGGATATATTTATATTGCGCAACCTCCTTTGTATCAAATCAAAAAAGGGAAGAAAGCATATTACGTATATACAGAAGATGAAAAGGTAAAGCTTTTGACAAAATTAGGTGTTAAAGATTCTGATGTGGATGATGAAAGTCAAAAAATAGCAGGTATAACATTGCAAAGGTATAAGGGACTTGGTGAAATGAATCCAGAACAATTATGGGATACGACAATGAATCCTGTCGGAAGAAAAATGAAACAGGTTACAATTGAGGATGCTGAAGCAGCTGATAGGATTTTTGATTTACTTATGGGAAGTGAAGTTGCTCCTCGTAAACACTTTATACAGACACATGCCAAGACTGTTGAAAATATTGATGTATAATTTTTTGTAATATAGAAATATGACACAAAATTCAAAAAAAAAGTCCATTGCAAATCAGAGAGAGCGAAAAGATACATTTGAGGAGCATTATGAAAAGTTGATACGTAATCGAAATAAAATAGAGAGGGTTGATATCGTTTTTGAGCAGTTGAAGCAAAAATATGAAGACTATGATGCAATAGAGGCTTTTATTGAATATTTGCGCTCCATAGAAAAAATTTTTGCACAAGCAGAAGGTGGTAAATGGAGTATTGAAAAAACAGAAGATGAGATGATAAAAGGTGAAATATATCTCATATCACAATCAACTAAAATAGATGAAGAAATTTTTAATACAATTTATGAAGAGTTCAAGAGTGCGAGTCATGATGTTGAAAAGATTCAGGAAATAGCAAATAAGTTAATTGAAAAATATAGCAATATTGAGGACTGCTTTGAATGTGATGATTGTAAGGAATTTATTGTATTTGTGAGAGAATCATTGTTTGTGTTTTCAAAAACGTTTCAAGGAAATGTGGATTTTGATGAACTTGGTGAGGTAAAAACCCAGCTTATTCGCAGACAAATGAATTCTATGGCAATAGATGGGAAACCTCCTTTGGAAGTATTACAGGATATATATAATGATTTTACAAATGCTTTAAAAGAATAGGAGTATGATTAATTGTTGGATACACAAATATGTCTATACTGTCTTGTGCAAAAGGTAAAGTTCGTGTATATTTATTATTGTAGTTTAATTAGATTAGATTGGTTTTTATGCTTGGAAAATTCAAAAATATTTTTGCTGTTAAGGAGCTTCGTAACAAGATTTTTTTTATACTTGCCATTCTGGTTATTTTTAGGTTTGCGGCAAATATACCACTTCCAGGTGTAAGCGTTGAGAGGTTGCAAGAGCTTTTTGCATCAAATCAATTACTTGGAATGTTGAATATGTTTTCAGGTGGAGGATTGTCAAATATATCCATTGTTCTTTTGGGTGTAGGACCGTATATTACGGCATCAATCATTATGCAGTTATTGACCATGATAGTACCAAGTATTGAACAAATGAATAAAGAAGAGGGTGATGCGGGTAGACAAAAATTTAATATGATAACTCGTTTATTGACTGTGCCATTGGCAATTGTACAAACAATTGGGATGATAACACTGTTAAAGTCACAGGGCGTTATTGAAAATCTAACAACATTTAATTTTACAGTAATGGTAATAACTGCTGTTGCTGGTACAATTTTCTTGATGTGGTTAGGTGAACTTATTACGGAGAAAAAATTGGGAAATGGTATCTCAATTATGATTTTTGCGGGTATTGTGGCAAGTTTACCAACAACGCTTATGCAGTTTAAGGAAGTGTTTGATCCAACACAAATTTTTACGTACATTGCATTTTTGGCTGTAGCACTCATTACAGTTCTTGGTGTGGTTTTTGTAACAGAGGGAAAAAGAATTATACCTATATCTTATGCACGTCGTATGCGAGGCGGTCAACAATATGGAGGTGCACGTACACATTTGCCTTTGCGAGTAAATCAGGCAGGAGTTATACCTATTATTTTTGCTGTTTCTCTTGTGTTGTTCCCGCGAATGATTGGACAGGTTATGATGCAAATGAGTAATGAAATAATTGTATCTCTGGGAACAACTTTGACAAATTTATTTGCAAATCAGTGGGTTTATGGAATAGTATATTTTTCACTTGTTGTTGCATTTACATATTTTTATACAGCAGTTGTATTTGATCCAGAAAAAATTGCAGAAAATTTACAGAGGCAAGGTGGATATGTTGAGGGTATGCGTCCAGGTAATGAAACGGCAGAATATCTAGGAAAGATTGTAAATAGAATTACTTTGACAGGTGCGTTATTTCTAGGTTTAATTGCTGTGTTGCCAATTATTGTACAAGGATTTTTGACAAATTCACAGATGTTTACAGTGGGTGGTGCAAGTATACTTATTATTGTTTCAGTGGTAATTGAAATGGTAAAGCAGATAGATGCACAGTTAGTGATGCGTGACTATGAACAAATATAATAGCATCATTTAAGGTGATATATACTGTGTGTAGAGACGTCAGACTTGGCGTCTTTTTCTTTTTGGTATAATATAAAAATATGAATAAACATATTGAGATACAAATTAGTGGAAAGGTGCAGGGTGTGTGGTTTCGTGACTCTGTGAGAAATGCTGCAAATAAACTTGAGTTAGTTGGTTATGTAAAAAATAATGACGATGGCACTGTTACTACAGAAGTGTGTGGTGATGAAAAAAGATTTAAAGAATTTATTGACTTGTGTCAACAAGGTTCTAAATCATCAGATGTGGAAGATATTAAATATGTAATTGATGATGAGATATGTGATTATAATAATTTTGAAATTTTATAAATTATGAATAATAAAAAACAAGTAATAGTTATTCATGGTGGTGATGCATGGGATACATATGAAGAATATATTGAATATCTCAAAAGTTATGATTTTACTGAAGATAAATTCAATAAAATAACATCAAGACGTTGGAAAGATACGTTACAGGAAAATTTAGGAAATAGTTTTGAGATTATAAAACCAGATATGCCATCGGCTCGTAATGCAAAGTATAATGAGTGGTCCATTTGGTTTGAAAAATTATTTCCGTATTTGCTAGATGACATTATTCTCATTGGACATTCTCTGGGTGCAAATTTTTTAGCTAAATATTTGGCAGAGAACATTATAAATAAGTCTATTGCACAATTACATCTTGTGGCTGGATGTTATGGTACTAAAGGTGGATTTGAATTGTCAGATGATTTGTCACAAATAGAAGGTCAGTGTGCTGATGTTTATATTTATCATTCAACAGATGATTATATTGCAGATTTTGTAGATGGTGAGAAATATAAAAAAGCATTACCAAATGCAAAATTTGTACAATTTGATGATAGAAATCACTTTTTGCAAGAGGAATTTCCTGAGATTGTAAATAATATTAAAAAAGGAAAATTTGCGTAAGTGTGTATAAGATAGTGTGGTATAATTTTAATTGAGGGGGACGGCAGAAGAGCCGTCTTTATTGTGTATAATATATTTTTATGAAACAAAAGGGAGATTTGATAGTAATTGATGGATCGGATGGTTCAGGTAAGGCAACACAGACTAAATTATTGGTAAAGATGTTAAAGAGAAAAGGCGTAAAAGTACGTACTCTCGATTTTCCACAATATGAAAATAATTTTTTTGGAGAATTTATTGGTGAATGTTTAATTGGTGAATATGGTGATTTTTTGACATTAGACCCACATATTACATCAGTACTTTATGCAGCGGATAGATTTGAATCAGTGGACAAAATAAGAGGATGGTTAGACGATGACTGTGTAATTATTTTAGATAGATATGTTAGTGCAAATCAAATTCATCAGGGTGGTAAGATCTTTGATACACGTAAAAGAAAAAAGTTTTTAGAGTGGCTTGATAGAATGGAATATGATATCTTTAGGTTACCACGACCAAATAAAGTAATCTACTTGGATGTACCAATTACAACTTCAATAGGATTATTACAGCGAGCACAACAGAAAAAACAATATATAAAAGAAGGAAAAAAGGATCTTGTGGAACAAGATACAAATTATTTGGAAAATGCACGCAGGAGTGCACTTTGGCTTGCTAGGGAAAATAAAAATTGGGTGCGCATTCAATGTGTACATAATCAAAATCTTCGTTCTATTGAAGATATACATGAAGAAATTGTTAGTGCTATTAATTATAACAAATAATATAATAAATTTATGTCCAAAAATACAACAACACATATCATAGAAGACCTTGAACAAGATGGAGGTTTTGTCCTTGTTTTAAATAATGAAGCAAAGATTGATGCACAGGCAGAAGCAATGTTGCAAGCATTACATTCACGTTCAACTGGTGGTATACATCATCATTTAAAAACATTGAAAGAGCGAGGTGCAGAAAATTTCATGGAGCAGTTTTATGTTGGTTATGGACATAAATCAATTGGTGATTGCGGTAGTGCAACTGTTTTTGTGGAAGGTATTTCGATGCTTGCTGCAAAAGCAATTCAAGATTGGCGGTTGTATTCTGGACAAGAGGCATCAACACGGTATGTGGATTTTTCTGAACAAATATTTCTCAATCCAATTGGGAGTGATAAAGGTGAAGAAATTATGGAAAATTGGCGTTCATTTTATTTAGCTGCACAGAAGCCATTGCAAGAACATTTAAAGGAACAATTTCCTTGTGAGGATTCTGAGAATGAAAAAATTTACAATAAAGCAATTACAGCACGAGCTTTTGATATTACCCGAGCATTTTTACCTGCAGGAGCTTCTACAAATGTTGCGTGGCGTATGAATTTTCGTCAATTTGCAGACGAAATGATGCTTTTGCGTCATCACCCACTTGCAGAGGTTCAAGACATAGCTGAAAAAACAGAAAAAGCATTAGAACAAATGTATTCAAGTTCATTTGGACATGAACGATTTGAAAAAACAGAAAAATATAATAAAGAGTGGATGCAGGATGAATATTATTATACAAATACAAATCTTGAAAATTTCACCATGTTATTTGATTGTGTTGATAGAGGCATGCTTGCAACACATAAAAAACAAATGGAACAACGACCTCCCAAAACTGAATTACCACCTACAATTGCAGAATGTGGTGTTGTAGGTTATGAATTTTTACTTGATTTCGGGTCATTTCGTGATTTGCAACGGCATCGTGCAGTAGTACAGCGGTTGCCACTTTTGACAAAAACACATGGTTTTGAAAAATGGTATCTTGAATCTTTGCCAGATAAATTACGAAAAAAAGCACAAAACTTTATTGTTGAACAAGAAAAAAAGATAGATGAATTAGAAACTACAGAAGCAGTGAAACAATATTATACAGCTATGGGTTATAGGGTGCCATGTCGGGTAATTGGTGACTTGAAAGCACTTGTATATTTGGTGGAATTACGTTCAACACGTTTTGTACATCCGACACTTGTTGCACAAATGTTACTTATGATTAAAAGCATGAAAGAATTATTTGCAAACGAGGGACTTATGCTCCATCAAGATGAAGAACCAAATCGTTTTGATGTACGTCGTGGTGAGCATGATATTGTAATGAAATAGAATTACAAATAGACATAAATAAAAAGCAGGTTTATTACCTGCTTTTTTTATAGTGTTGATATATGTGAGAAATAATTTATAAGTACCTATCAGGGTTTACAGTTGCACCAGTTGGAATATATACACCAGAAACACTGGATGATTCTACAACTGCAAATGTTGATTCTGCAAATATACTAAAGTGTAAATGTGGTCCAGTGGAAAAACCTGTATTACCCATTTTTCCAATTGTTTCACCTTGTTTGATTTTGTCTCCGCGAGAAACTTTTATAGAATCAAAGTGACCATATAACGTAACTAGGCCATTCCCATGATCAATTGCTACCCATTTACCATAACCATAGTTTCCCATATTTCCAACTGCTTTAATCTTTCCTTTAGCAGGTGCTATTATACTTTTTGATTCTTGAGCTACATAATCTATTCCATTGTGTAATCCACCTTTGTAATGGGATGAGAATGATGTTTTGCCATATCCTTGTGTTCTTACAAAAGGTTTTTTTACAGGTAGTTCAAAATCAGCTTCTGATTTACTTGGTAAATCAGCAAGTGAAAAAGTGCCAATTTGACTTGTGGACAGACTACTAATTTCTTGTTGAATTGAGAGTTGCTCTTCGAGTACTTTTGATAATTTTGTTTGATATTTGTCTTCCTCTACATTTACTTGACTAGCTAAAACACGTTTATAATTTTTTGAGCCTTCAAGATATTCACTACGTTGTTCCAATTCATACTTAGCGTCTTTTATACGTTTTGATTTTGTCTCAAGTTTTGTTTGGTCATCTTTTAGACCTTGTTGTTCATCATGAATTGTTTTGACAAATTCACCAACCCGGTCAGTTGCGTGTGTTATATTGTCTGCATGAGAATTTTTATTGGTGTTTGCTAGATTTAATATTGTAAAGTGTTGAGTATTTTTTGAATAATTTTGATATTTTTCCTGAATAAATTGGCGTAGTATCTTTTTTTGTAGTGATATGTGATCTTCTTTTTGTTCTATTTCACTTTTTGTTCTATCAATTTCGCTTGATAAATCTTGTATTTCATCTTCACTTTCTTCGATATTTTGTTCTATTTTAACATTTTCATTATCTAATTTTTTTATTTGAGCATTTATGATATCCTGTTCTTTTTGTTTTAGATTTATGATATCACGATATTTTCTTTCTTTCTTTTCAAGTTTTTCTAACTCATCTTGTTTGTCATCCAAAATTTCTTCTTTTTCTTCTGCAACAGTTTTATCATCAGCAGCATACACAAAGTTAAAATTTTGAGACATAAAGAAAGATACACAGAAAATTCCTATGATAAAAGTGGATATAATATTGTTGTATGTTTTTTTGTAATTCATAAGTATGTATATTATATCAAATAATTTTAAAAAATTCTAGTGTACGATAGGTATAATAATTTGACAAAATATTTTAATTTTGTATAATTGTAGTGTTAATCAATATATTAAATTTGTGAGCAAACAAATAACAAATATTTTGGAAATTATTTTGTTGTTGATTCTACTGCTTAGTCAGAGAGGTCAGTTTGTTTTTGCTCGTAATGTGATGTAGATAAAATATTGTTAGCAAAAGTAAGCCGGTCTCAATAGTGAGATGGGTTTTTTGTTTTATGAGCTTAGTTATTTTAAAAAGGAGTAAATGATGGGTATTTCAAGTGCAGTAATAGAAAGTATCATGAGCAAAAAAAGTGTTAAAGCTTTAGACTTTGATGAAGCACAGGTTGTTTGTGGTTTTGAGGGTGGCGTGGATCATGGAGAAGTTATAAGTAATTTGGAAAGGTCTGGTTCAAAACATGAGTTGAAATCTAGATGTATTGGAGCAGAAAATATGTTTGGTAATGAAGTTTTTATTGCGTTTAATTTTGAAGGTAATATTAAAATTATTAAAGGTAGCGAATGTGATGAAGTATTTCCATATGAAGAATATGAGTCACCAATTAAAATATAGTTATTTATCAAAATAGGGGGAGGATGTTATTGTGACAGAATTTAAAGAAAACATGAATACGCTAAAATGTGGTATTGATATTGCTGGAAATGATAAATGCATAGATAAAATTAAGGATAAAAAATGTCCATTTATTGCACGAGGTCAAACAATTAATCAAAGATGTGCTTTGGTTTGTAAAAAAGTAACGTTAGCATAGAACAATTATCCCATCAATCTACAATGTTAGATTGATGGGATTTATTTTTTTTGACAAAATAAATTTGATGTGTATAATTATAAATACGTTAAATAATATTTTATTTAAATGCAAAAACAAGTAACAACAAATCAATACCTATATTTTTGGTTTATGAGCTTCTTCATCAAGAGAGGTCAGTTTGTTTTTGCTCGTAATGTGATATAGACACAAATAATATTGTTAGCAAAAGTAAGCCGGTCTCAATGGTGAGATGGGTTTTTTGTTTATATTATACAAAATTGGAGATTTAAGATGCCAGAAAAACAAGTTAAAAGAACGGAGATTAAAAAAGTTGAATCTGAGCAGAAGTCTATTGTTCAAAGCACAAAGAAGGCAAGTCTTGATGACGCTGGCTTTGGACCTGAGCCAAAAGATTTGAAGCAACATAAGATAACTGGTCATTGGTAATATAAACATAAACTTATCATACGAGCACAATGTTGCTCGTATGATAAATAATTTTTTTATAAAAAACATGAAACCAAAAATTATATCAATTATAGGAGGTAATGGACAAATGGGTAAAAAATTTGTTGATGAATTTATAGCTCAGGGATATGATGTGCTTATATCTGATATTGGTACAAATAAAACAAATAAGGATGTTGCAGTAAAAGGTGATATTGTAATTGTGACTGTACCCATCAGAGAAACTCAGCGTGTTATTGAAGAGATTTTGCCAGTGATGAATAAAAAAGCACTACTCACGGATTTTACATCTGTAAAAGTATTACCAATTGAAAAAATGACAAAAGTAGTGGATAGTGTAACAATTATTGGAGGACATCCATTATTTGGGCCGACAACTAATTTCAAGAATCAAAATTTTATTATTTGTAGGGAACGAGGTAACTTATATGTTGATTGGTATATTGTTTTTTTGAAATCACTTGGACTTAATGTTTTGGAAATGACAAAGGAGGAGCATGATAAAAATATGGCAGTTATTCAATGTTTGACACACTTTTCGGCATTGTCACTTGGTTCAACTCTTGAAAAATTGCAATATGATTTAAATGTGGGAGAATCTATTGCTACACCTGTTTATCTAATGCGATTTTATGGAGTTGGGCGTATTTTGGCACAGGATTCAGCATTATATACAGATATACAAATGTACAATCCATTTGCTAGTGATGTTGCAAAAATTTACAAAGAATCGGTTGATGAATTATTTGAGGCTGTGAATTGTTCTAGTGGAAATAAATTTGATGAAATATTTAAAAAAAGTAAAAAATATTTTGGTGTTGTTGCTACAAGATCTATGAAGGTTACGGATAAATTAATAAAAACATTATCATGATAGAAAAAATTATTACACTTGGTCCGAAATTTAGTTATTCATATAATGTTGCCTTTTCACATTATAATGATATTGAAATAGAACCAGTAGATACAATAAGTGCAGTATTCGAAAATTTATCAGACACTGGACATGGGATAGTTCCTATAGAAAATATGTTGAATGGTTCTGTGCGTGAAACCTTTTTAGCTTTGCAACAAAATGATGTAAGTATTATAAATGCTTTTGATTATTCCATAGAACATGTTATAGCGTCGTTGGGAAAAGAATTTACAACCATAATGTCACATGCACAAGCACTAGTGCAGTGTAGTAAATATGTAGATGAGATGCGTAAAAAGGGGATAAAAGTGATAGAGTCATCATCAACGTCACGAGCAATGGAGTTAGCTGCAAAAGATAAGACTGTGGCAGCAATAGGGAGTTTGGATGCTGCAAAATATTATAAGTTGAATGTAGAAAAGAAAAATATTAGTAATAAGGATGAAAATACTACACGTTTTATAGAAATAAGTATTCAAGAAATAAAGACAAATGGAGAAAAGACATCAGTTATGATCACACCAACGGTAGATAGATCAGGTTTGTTATTTGAGATACTCTCTGTATTTAAAATAAAAAATTTGAATTTAACAAAGATAGAATCAATTCCAACAGGAGAAAAAATGAATGATTACATTTTCTATATGGATATTGATGGATGTATGGATGATGATAATATGAGAGATGCATTTGATTTCTTAAATACATTTGTAGATGTTACAGTTTTGGGTAGTTATAATATTATTAAATAAAAATAAGTATGTTTGATAAAAATTTAATTGTATATTTAAATGGCGAATATTTAAAATTAAAAGATGCTAATATTTCACCAATGACACATGGACTTCATTATGGTACAGGTGTTTTTGAAGGGATTAGAGCGTACAAAATTAAAAATGGAACAGGTATTTTTAGGTTACAGGAGCATACTGATAGATTATTTTATTCTGCTGATAAATTAGGGTTAGAGATTGGTGAAACTAAGGATGAAATTAATGAAATTTGTAAAACCTTAATGCAAAAAAATAATTTAGAGTCTGCATATATTAGACCATTAATATTTTTTGATGATTCTTCACTTGGTATGAAAATTGGCGTAAATAAAACTAGTGTTTTAATAGCTGCATTTCCATGGCCAAAATATTTAGCAGATGAGGTTAGTGTTAAAATCTCTCCATTTACAAGAATATCTGAAAAAAGTACTGTTTGTGATGCAAAAATTTCAGGTCATTATACAAATTCATTTATGGCAACAGCTGATGCAAAGAAAGATAATTTTGATGAACCTTTATTATTAGATCACCAGGGAGCAGTGGCAGAGGGTTCTGTTGCAAATATATTTTTTGTAAAAGATAAAAAAATAATTACACCACAGAAAGGAAAAATATTAGCAGGCATTACACGTAATTCTATTATCGAATTAGCACGAGATTTGGAATATGAAATTGTGGAGCGAGAAATTTTCCCAGAGGAGTTGGGTAATTTTGAGGGTGCATTTTTTACAGGAACAGCTTCTGAAGTAACGCCTATTGCAAAAATTGTATTAGAAGATGGGTCCGAGATTTTATTTGATACAAAAACTGTAGATGAATTGAAAAACGCATTTACAGATGTAATAAGTGAAAATAGCATTGATCACAGAAAGTGGTTTACTATAATAGTGTAAATTTATTTTATAACAAACTCAACATTATTATTTTTTGTATCAAAAATTGCAAATGATATTTCATCGTTTGGATATATTGCAAGCTTTCCAGGATTTATTATTGGAATATTACCTATGAGTTCATCTCTCATATGATGTGTGTGTCCATGAAATACTGCATCATAATCAAGACTTTTTGCCGCATTTTCAGCTAGGTCGGGAAAGTGTGTTATGAAATATTTTTTATCGTCAAGCTCAATTGTCTGAAAAACATTATTAGCAAATATTATGTTTTTATTTTCATTATTCGAAGCTCGGAGCATGGATTGTTTATCTCCATCACAATTTCCCCATACAGCATTAATTGGTATATTATCAACTTGTAACCTTTCAGCTGTATAAGAAGATGTATAATCACCAAGTGCAAAGATGTGAGATATGTCATTTTCTTTTATTTGAGATAATGCCCAGTTTAGATTTTCGATTTGATCATGAATATCAGATATAATTGCTATTTTCATTTTTATTGTTAATAGTTATTAAAATATTGATTGTACAGTTCTGAGATTTCTTTTGTTAACATACCAGGCTTTCCATTTCCAATCTTTGTTGTATCAATTTTTGTAATGGGGAGTATATGTTTTGCAGATCCTGTTAAAAATACTTCATCAGCAGATAACAATTGAGCTTTGGTGATTTTTTGTTCACTAATTGAAATATTATTTTTTTTAGCAATTTCAATTACTAATTTTCGTGTAATTCCAGGCAGGATTCCATCTTTGGGTGTCAGGAGTTTATTATTTTTTACAATAAAGATGTTGCTTGTAGTGCATTCTAAAATAGTATTTTTATTTGTGTATAATATTTCTATAGCACCTTGACGGTTTTTTTCTTTCTGTTGTTTGATAGCTTCAATATAATTAGTTGTTTTACTGACATGATTGTCACGTGCAAACTCGTGAGTAATTATTTTGGCACCATCTGTATATATTCTTTTTGTGGGTAGTAATTTATCTATATTATGTATAAGTATATAGAACGTTGGTTTTTTTGGTACTGTTATATCATTTTCACTAATACCTGCTGTGAGAACTGTGCGAATTGCAGAATTTTTGTAATTATTTTTTTTAAGAAGTTTATCAAGTAAGACTATATACTCTTTTTTTGAAATAGGTAGCCTCATGTCTAAATGAGAAGCACTGTTCTTTAGACGCAACCAATGATCGTTTATTAGAAAAGGCTTGTCGTTTGCTGTACACATAAAATCAAAAACACCATAGCCACGTAGTATACCAAGGTCATGAGGACTAATACAAGCATTTTTTTCGTCAGTTATTTTTCCATTGATATAGCAATATTTTTTCATATATTTTCTTTAACTATTTAAAGGAATCTTTATTATATAGCTATTAGTAGTGTTGTGCAATAGTATAAATATCGTCTTTGCGAACAAGGTGTGGCATGTTGTGTGTTAAGTGAAGCAATCTCTGACAGTAATCAATAATCTAATATATAGTCTTGTAATATTCTGACAGAGATTGCCACGTCGCTAAACGCTCCTCGCAAAGACGGTAAAGAGATTATTTCCTCCTTCGCTAAGGCTACGGCAGGACACAGTCGTCGTACCTCCTCGCAAAGACGTGCACATGCTAGTGTCTTTGCGAACAAGAAGTGATATTTTGTGTGTTCAGTGAAGCAATCTCTTACAGTAGTACGATGATTGTATAGTTTTGTAATATTCTCACAGAATTTGCTACGTCGCTAAACGCTTCTCGCAAAGACGTGGAATATATAATGTCTTTGCGAACAAGAAGTGTCATGTCGTGTGTTCAGTGAAGCAATCTCGGATAGTAATCAATAATCTAATAGTATTATAATAATTTTAATAAGATAAAGATAAATTTTTTCTTTATTTTTTGTTGTTTGCATGGTATGGTTGATTTAATAGATAATAGTT
>JAOZNB010000009.1 GCA_029933995.1 Candidatus Moraniibacteriota bacterium
AGCCAAAGATCAAATAACTGATAATATGATGCGAGAAAATGTTAGTAGTGATATTGTCACAGTTGCAAATCAAAGAGATTTAGTGTATAAATTTGTACAGCAATATAATGATGAATTTAGTTTTTTTGGTTGGTTTTTTAAGAAAAAGTCATGAGTGATGTAATTATTTTTAGTGTTCTGATTTTATTGTCGGCGTTGTTTTCGAGTGCTGAAACAGCGTTTTTTTCATTGACACCTGCACGCGTGCGTTTGATGGTGCACAAAGAGAAATTTGCATCAGATATTATTCATAATTTAAAAGACAAGCCAAGAAGGCTACTTATTACGATCCTTATTGGAAATAATATAGTAAATCTTTTCACAGCATCGTATGCAACTGTTGTTGCTGGACGTTTTTTTGGTTCAGCAGCGCTTGGGATTGCTACGGGAGTTACGACGATATTTATTCTTATTTTTGGAGAAATTATTCCAAAGTCATTTGCGATTGCAAGGAATGAGAAGATTGCACAAATTACTGCGTGGCCAATTTATGTTATGTATGTGTTGTTTATTCCGGCGGTATTTTTGTTGCACCGTATGAGTAAATATTTACATAAGGCTGTAGGAGTTGATAGTGCTGCAGAAATAGTCAGTGAAGAAGAAATTAGGACACTCTCACGTATTGGTGTGGAACATGGAATTATTGATAAATCAGAGCATGAAATGCTGGAAAATGTTTTTCAGTTTGATGATATCGTTGCAAAGGAAGTAATGATGCCGCTTGAAAAGATAATTGCACTGTCAGCAACTGTGCCAGTAGAACAAATTGCATATCAAGTATCACAAATAGGTCATTCACGTTATCCAGTATATGAAGGTGATAATGAAGATAAGATGATTGGATATATACATGTAAATGCTATTATGAAAGCTTTGAATTCTGATGAGCGAGATAAACCTATTGGAGAATTTGTATCAGATGTTCAATACGTAAAAGAAAATTTAGCAATAGAAAAAGTATTTCGTATGATGAACAAAAAACGTTCACATATGTTTTTAGTAGAATCAAAACAAGATAACAATCTTGTTGGGCTTATAACTTTAGAGGACATCATTGAGGAATTAGTCGGGGAAATTGTTGATGAAACTGATAAAAAGTAGTTATTGAATTGTCATAGGTGGGTTTTATGGTTGAATAAAATGGTTTTTTGTGCTATAAAATACTTAGTATTATTAAAAATGAAATAATTGTATAAATCAAAAAAGAGGTGATTGATATGAGTGACAATGTACTTTCGGAAGTTAGTTATGGGGAATTCTTTGATTTTTCAATAAAGGAATTTAGTGGTTGGCTATCGACACATATGTCTATGTGGTTGAAAGATCCTTTTGCTCACAATTTATTCACACCAAGACCAAGTATCGGACATGGTCGTGGTGGTGATATTTTTTATGATCTTGTGTCATTTGAAAGGGATTTGCCACTTGTTGTGTCTACAAAATTTAGGAGGGGTTTAAAACTTGCTCTTGATAATGCATTGAGTCAACAAAGATTGGAATTGGCTGGAGCATTAATTTATTTTGCAAATGGGTTGGGGTATAGGGAAGTGCAAGATGTAAAGTTTACACACGCATCTGTCAAAAACATTCATAAATACTTTCACAGCTATTCAGTTGACGGTAGTATAGTTGATTTATTGTTGCAAAATATTTATCAAAATTCATCAATAAAATATTCACGACAGCTTTTGATACATCTTGATACTATGTTAACCCTTTATGAAAGGACTAAACCATCCTATGAGAATGCATGGTCATGGGTGAGGTCTCAGGATTTATTTTTGTACAGAGTTCGTTTAGAGTCTGAGAATATTGAGTATTTAACGAAACAGTTTATTGAGCGAGTAAATGTTAATATTGCTGCAGGTCACGCTGCTAGTGAAGAGTTTCTCATATTTAATATAGAGATTTTGATGAAGCGTTTAAATCAAATGCAACTACAACTTGTGAGACAAGCAACGGTACAGTGGCAGAAAAATAATCAAGGTGATGTATCTTGGTTATTCCAAAGCATTGCTAATGCAGTAGGTAAATAATTTTACGCCGAGCAAGTTTTGAATACACTAAAGTTATAAAAATAACTTTAGTGTATTTTTTATATATCAGCATACCAATCCTGGGGATCTACTTTTGACGTAGTATAATTTGCTTCAATAATTATGTCTATAGGTTTATGTGAAGTACAGTCAAAAATATTTGCATCACATACCACATAATCAGAATAATATGCTTTGTAGGGATCAACTAGCCATGAGCCAGTATCTTCATCTATAAGTTGCGCATATACATTATAAGTCCCTGCGGGCACTTGAAGTAAATATCCTATACTATAAGTATATTGTGGGCCTTCAATTAACTGATATGTACAAAATTCTTCTTTAGTATTTATATTTTGGGCACAGATACTCATAGCGGGAATATAATCACTAGGATAACCTAAAGAGCCTTCAATATATCCATAATAATTATTCACAACATTTTCAATTGGAGATGTTTGAGTGTCTGGTGATTTAGTTATTTTTTGTATAAATATATATCTTGTAATAAAAAGAATGATACAAAAAATAAATAGGAATATCAATATAACTAAAATTATTAGCCATATTATTTTATGTGATTTCTTTTTGTCTTGTTGGGACATATAACTTAACTTATTCTTATTACTGACCAACCTTTGATAAATTCTCTAACTGTTGTTTTTTTCTTGAAATATGGATCTAATACTGTAGCGTCTAGTAATTGAGGGTCGATATGGTTAATGTCAGATTTTGTTAGGCTGTCTTCGGTTTGTGTTTTTGTAATTAGTTCTGAAACCATCTCTTTCCATGCAATATTTGATATGCCAGTTGGCCTGATGATGAGTGCTGTGTGATTGAGCATGTTTTTATATTTTTCACCAGTGATTGATAATACTGCTTCGTTGCGACTATCTTTTTTTCCAGTCAATTTAATATCTTTTATGAGATTTTGTTCTAACCATTGCATTGAATCACCACACCTGCCAAATTTATATGTATCTACAAAAGTAGCGCTACTTTTTTCAGTTCCATGATCAAGAGCTCCAACAATATGTTGCCACCAAAATTGTGGATCAAGTAGGCTAGTTCGTGTATCAATATCTTGCATCATGAATTGAAACCATTTATCTATTGCTGCTTCATCGAGTAGTGCATCAATTTCTTCTTCAGAATATTTAAAACCAAGTTTTTGACGGATACGTTCTTTTTCTGCTGCAAGTGAGATTGTATTTTTTGTAATTAAATCTCCAGTGAGGGGGTTGTATGTGTATGTTGAGCGTTTGTCTCCATTTTGTGTGATTGTTTGTTTAATCCTGTTGTGCTTATCTTTTATATCGACAGTACATTTGCATTTTGGGTAAGTACCACTTGTTTCAAGTACTTCGTCATATTGACCACCCTCTGTAAGTGTTGCACAATATTGTGCACATGTTCTTTTTATTACAGATTGTGTAGAAAGGGTTGGTCGCACTGTAGGACTTGAGGCAGTATTAGTTTTTACTGGGGAATTTTGAGGAGGTTTTGGTGGTGTGGTCTCTGTAGGTAGCTTGTCAGACTTTGGTGTGTTTTTGAGACCTGGAGCAACAGGACATTCATCATCAGCATGCACGCAAGCATATACGCAACTTGGGCAAGCAGCGTGACTTGATGGATAGCGACATTCTTTATTTGGGTCATCGGGATTCTCATGGATGCTACCAGATGAACCACAAATACAATCTCGTACATAACCATAGTGTGCATTGGGTATATTCTTGCAGTTTGCTTGTACACATCCAATACCGGATCGTGATTCCCACGTGTAACCAGGTTTACAATCATCTGGACCAGCCGCTGACGCAAAGAGAAAAGGAAAAAATAATAGTAAAAAAATACTAAAATAAAGATAAGCATGCTTATGAGTGTACGTTAATCGATTTTGCATAGTATTGTAAAATAATAATTATGCTGTGCGATTGTATGTGAAAAAAGTTTTATTTCTTGCCCACAGTATAGCATATTTTTATTTAATTGACCATATTAATAAATAATGATAAATTATTCAATAATGTAATTTAACATCAATAAATAGGCTTTTCACAAAATAACACAACAGGGAGGTATCAAGTGAAAAAAATTATACAAGTTGTAAAACTATTTGATACATCTATGTTGTCTATATATCAGAAATTTTCTGATTGGTTTCAAAAAACCTTTGGACCAACAAATTTTTCGTTAGCACGAGCATGTTTAATGTGTCTGTGTCTTTTAAATCTCAGTTGGTTTGTTATACCTGTTATCATTTTGAAGGACTTTGCATTTACCACTATCATTTTAATGGTGCTTGTTGTGATAATATTGTTTTTAGGTTTTCGTATTTGCACAAGAAGTGAAAGAGAATATTTTAAAAAAACAAGAAATAATTTTCTTAATAAAAATGAAAAAACATTTTTTGTATGGAGAATATTTTCAATTACATTCTTTATATTTAGAATTATAATATTTATACAGACTCTTACAGCAGATTTTAGTGTTGACTTGGTAATTATATATGGAGCACTTGCAGGTCATCATATAATTATTGTTCATTTCTTTTATTTTGTATCTTGTACACCATTGCCGCCAGGGGAAAGTAAAGTAAAGGCAAAATTGAAAAAAATAAGAGAAAAAGTTTCAGGATTTTTGTCACCACAACCAGATGCAACACCTGTATAAGTGGTTGAGTTGAAAAAAACATCAAAATACGATAAGGTTATAGATATAACTTTATCGTATTTTTTATTATGGAACGTTACGAACATAAAAAGGTGGAAGAGAAATGGCGTGAGAGATGGGCGCAGGCAAATGTGTACAGGACAACAGAGGACGCTGACAAGGAGAAGTTTTATATTCTAGATATGTTTCCATATCCTAGTGGTGAAGGACTTCACGTTGGTCACCCCAAGGGATACATTGCAACAGATATTATTTCTCGGTACAAAAAGATGCAGGGCTTCAATGTGCTCCATCCTATGGGATGGGATGCTTTTGGACTTCCTGCTGAACAGTATGCTCTTAAAAACAAAGTACATCCACGGATTGGTACAGATAAAAATATTGCAACATTTAAAAAACAATTAGAGAAGATTTCACTGAATTATGATTGGGAGCGAGAGATTTCAACTACGGATCCAAAATTCTATAAATGGACTCAGTGGACTTTTATTCAGATGTACAAAAAAGGTTTAGTTTTTCAATCAAATGAGCCTATTAACTGGTGTCCATCATGTAAAACTGGACTTGCTAATGAAGATTTGGAAAATGGTTGTTGTGAGAGATGTGATACACCAATAGAAAAGAAAAAGATTCCACAGTGGGTAATAAAGATTACAGATTATGCAGATAGGATGCTTGCTGATATAGATAAATTAGACTGGCAAGAAAGCATTAAAGAGTCACAGAGAAATTGGATAGGTAGAAGCGAGGGTGCTGAGATTGACTTTAACGTGAAGACTAGTAAACAAAAAACCAATGTTATTTTAATGCACGGTAAAGATACAAATCCACAGGAAAAGTGGTATCCGTGGCTTGCAGAAAAAATGAATGTAGAGGGCATTTCATTTGAGGCGCCAATATTACCAAATCCAAGTGATCCACATATAGATGAATGGTTAGAAGAATTAGATAATCTAAAACCAAATGAAAATACAACTTTAATAGGTCATTCTCGTGGTGGCATAGCAATTTTGAGGTGGCTAGAAAAACAGTCAAAAGATTTTAAAGTTAAAAAAGTTATTTTGGTTGCTGCAAATTATGCAAAAATTAATGAAAAACATACAGAAGAAGGTACTCATGGATTTTATACAGAGGTTGGATATAACTTTGAGGAAATAAAAAAACATTGTGATGATTTTGTGGTGCTTCATTCACGTGATGATGGTTGGGTACCATTTGAACATGGAGAAATAAATGCAAAGGGTTTAGATGCAAAGTTTTTGACATTTGATGACAAAGGACATTTTGGTAGTAAATTAGAAAAACAAGAAATTCCAGAACTTTTGGGTGAAATTGTGCAAGAGCAAAATGTTATTTTAATACATGGTTGTCCTAGTGATGAAGAAAAAGCAAAAAATCCAGAGACGCGTACTTATAATAAGCAGTGGTTATCATGGATAAAAGAAAAATTAGAACAAAAAAATATAAAAGTAGATTTTCCGTTAATGCCTCATCCATGGAAACCATCTTATGATGAATATAAAAAAGAATTTGAGAAGTTAGATATAAATGAAAATTCAATTTTGATAGGCACGAGTTGTGGCACTTCTTTTTTATTGCGTTGGCTTGGAGAAACAAAACAAAAAGTTAAAAGTTTAATAATGGTTGCACCATGGCATGAACCAGAATTAGATAAAAAACATAAAACAGATTTTTATAATTTTAACATTGATGAAGAAATAAATAATAGAGTAGAAAATATTGTTATTTTTACATCAGACAATGATTATGAAATTGGCATGAAGTCAGCTAAGCTGTTTGAAAAGAAATTTGATGCAAAAGTAGTTAATATTAAAGGACACGGACATTATTTAGAAAATCAGATGGGAACTGTAGAATTTCCCGAACTTTTAGATAACGTTCTAGATTCCTGTGTAGGAGTGAATGACAAAAGTGAGTCAATAAAAGTGTTTACAACAAGACCTGATACATTATATGGAGCTACTTATATGGTACTTGCTCCTGAGCATGAATTAATTAATAATGAAAAATTAAAAATTAAAAATTGGGATGAAGTTGTAGAATATCAAAAATTAGCACAGGCAAAGACTGAGATTGAGCGAACTGCGGAGGGTAAAGAAAAGACTGGCGTGAAGCTTGAAGGTGTGATGGCAATTAATCCTGTAAGTGGTGAAGAAATTCCAATTTTTATTGCGGATTATGTACTTGCAGATTATGGAACTGGAGCAATTATGGCAGTGCCAGCACATGATGAGCGTGATTTTGAATTTGCACAAAAGTATCAGATTTCAATTAAATGTGTTATTGAACCTCATCTTTCGGTAGAAATTGATGAATATGGTGAAGATGTTGCAAGAGAAAAAATGGAGACTATGAGAAAGCAGATA
Source organism: Candidatus Moraniibacteriota bacterium (assembly GCA_029933995.1). GTDB lineage: Bacteria > Patescibacteriota > Minisyncoccia > Moranbacterales. The sequence goes on from JAOZNB010000009.1 coordinate 7,139, forward strand.
TTGGAAGGAAAATTGTGTTATACAAAAAATGGAGATTTAATAAATTCAGATGAATTTACAGGAATGAATTGGATTGATGCTAAAGAAAAAATAACGCAAAAAGCTGGCGGCGAAATGACTACTAGTTACAAACTTCGTGATTGGGTGTTTAGCCGTCAGAGGTATTGGGGAGAACCTATGCCACTTATTCATTGTGATAAATGCGGAGTTGTTACTGTGCCAGAAGAGGAACTTCCGCTTATACTCCCTGAAGTTGAGAGTTATGAACCTACAGGCACAGGTGAGTCACCACTTGCAGCAATTGATGAATGGGTAAATACTAAGTGTCCTGAGTGTGGTGGTCCGGCAAAACGTGAGACAAATACTATGCCACAGTGGGCTGGGTCTAGTTGGTATTATCTCAGGTATATTGATCCAAAAAATAATAAGGAACTAGTTGATAAGACACAAGAAAAATATTGGTCACCGGTAGACTTTTATGTAGGTGGAGCAGAACATGCTACACGGCATCTTATCTATGCACGATTTTGGCATAAGTTTTTATATGACATAGGTGTAGTGTCATATGATGAGCCTTTTAGTAAACTTCAAACAGTTGGACTTATAATGGCAGAAGATGGACGCAAGATGAGTAAACGGTGGGGCAATGTAGTAAATCCTGATGATGTAATTGATAGATTTGGTTCAGATACTTTTCGACTTTATGAAATGTTTATGGGTCCGTTTGATGCATCTGTGGCATGGAGTATGGATGGTTTAGTTGGTCCGAGGAAGTTTCTTGAAAAGATTTGGAAAATGTATCATTTAGAATTTACAAATGGAGAGACATCAAAGGAGCTACAAAAGACTTTGCATAAGACGATTAAAAAAGTAGGTGAAGATATAGAAGAGATGAAATACAATACGGCAATTAGTGCAATGATGGTGCTAGTAAATCAACTTGAAAAAGAAAAAAGTATTTCTGCAGATGACTTTGGTAAATTTCTCACAATTCTATCGCCGTTTGCGCCACACATGACACAAGAGCTTTGGAATAAGATAGAAAACAAGACATTTCTCATAGAAGAAAAATGGCCAGAGTATGAAAATCAATATCTCATAGATGATGAAATAGAACTTGTGGTGCAAGTGAATGGAAAGGTGCGAGATAAAATAATGGTAACTGCAGGCCTTTCTGAAGAAGATGCAAAAGAAAAGGCATTAGCAAGTGAAAAAGTAAAGAAACATATTGATGGAAAAGAAATCAGAAAAGTAATTTTTGTACAGGGAAAGCTTATTAGTATTGTTGTGTAATAGTGTTAGTTAGATTATTTAAAAAACCGTTTTGAATATTGCTCAAAACGGTTTTGCCTGTTTTTCTTAGGGCTTTTATTTTAAAGTAATTATACAATAAAATATTGTTTTCCACTGAGAAATCGCCAAATTTTTTTTATGTTTTTAAATATGATAATTGGTATTATCACGATAAACATAACATACATTATTTTCATTGCAGTTGGTTCAGTATCTTGAGTGATACGAATTATTGATAGTGCCATAATTATTATCAAAAAAGTTGTGAACACTTGGACTAATGCAGCATGTGACACTATGAATCTAATTGTTGGAATTTTTGATGCTATGAAGTATTTTATTTTTTGTATTGAGGTACAAAGAATAAAGATTAGCACTCCGGACATCAAATAATTAGTTGCTTGAGAATTTTGATTACATATTTTTAAAATTAAGCAAGGAATGGAACTAATTATCAAAATAACAGCAGGCAAGCTACTCAGCAGTCTTTCTTTTAGAGATGGCATATTGCCTCCTGTTTAGTTATATGTTTTTAAATTACAAAGTATTTAAGAATGTTAGTTTGTATAGATATAAAAGTCAAGATGGAGTTCTCCTAAGGAAAGGCCTTAGGAGAATTAATTATTTTGTGATAGGGTGTTTGTATGGCTAGTCGAAAAACTATTTTTGCAAATGATGAATTTTATCATATTTATAATAGAGGCGTAGAAAAACGTGATATTTTTTGTGATGAAAAAGATTATAAGAGATTTTTATTGGCGATGAATCTTGTTAATGATGTGACAAATGGGTTAATGCAAGAGTATAGAGATGTGCACAGAACAAAAGTTCCTAAGGCAAGACCTTCGGAGCTCCGAAGGTCTTGCCTTAGGAACGGTGATGTAGATAAACTTGTAGAGATAATATGTTATTGTCTCAATCCAAATCATTATCACATGATATTAAAACAAAAAGAGGATGGAGGCATTGAAAAATTTATGCAAAAATTGGGGACTGCTTATGTCATGTATTTCAACAAAAAACAAAAACGAAGTGGCAGTTTATTTCAAGGTAAGTTTAAATCAATTCATATAGATTCAAATGAATATTTATTATATTTGTCAGCATATGTAAATCAAAATCATTTTATACATGGCTTTGAAGATAATTGGGTATATTCAAGTTTGCAAGATTACACGGGAGAGCGAAATGGTGTGTTATGTAATAAAGATGATATACTGGGACAATTTAGGAGTGTGGAAGATTATAAAGAATTCGTGAAAGATAATTCTCTATATTTGAAAAGTAAAAAGGAGTTAGAAAAATATATTTTAGAATAAATAATGTGACAAAGGTTTAACCTTCGGGTACCCGAAGGTTGAACCTTGAATGAATGTATATGGAAATTATCAAAATAAATTTAGATAACTTTTCTAGTGATGATGTTGAGATTGTTGCTGGGAGGATAAAGGAGGGTAAGGTAGTAGTTTTGCCGACGGAAACTGTGTATGGTTTGAGTGCTATTGCTACAAGTCAGGATGCGATTGATAAAATCTATAAAATTAAAAAACGTACTCCAGAGCAACAAAAGCACTTAATATCATTAGTGCGAAGCTTTTGCATGATCAGAAAATATTGTTTTTTGTCTAAACGGCAATATGATTATTTGAAAAAAGAGTGGTCAGGAGAGCGAGCCCTAACGGTGATACTGAAAGGTAGAAAGAACAATGCAATAAAAGAACTTATAAGTGAAGATCAGGGTATTGCAGTAAGGTTACCAAAAAATGAATTTTTATTACAATTGATAAAGGTATTAGATACACCAATTGTTTCTACAAGTCTTAATATTACGGGCAAAAAAGAATTAGAAAATATTTCTGAAATAGATAAATATTTTAAAGATGTAAAACCAGATGTTGTTGTGGATGCAGGCATATTACCAAAACAAAAGCCATTAAGACTTGTAAATTTGATGGATATAGATAATATTGAGGTGATTAGGCAATAAAATTTATACATTTTGCAATTGTTGCAAAAAATGTAACAAAAAAGTACAATAGAAGGATACAGAAAAGAGATGAAAAAGTAAATTTTTGTATAAGGTAATCTTATTGGTATTGTGGTATAATTTGAATTAGATATTAATTATAAAAAAAGTATGGACAATAAGGCATGGAAAATTTTAGATATTCAGTTTGTGATTGCATTTGGCGATTTAAATGAGGATATTAAGAATATTCCAAAAAAATTAAGTGATTCTTTTAGTGGTGAGGCTATGATTTTGCCAATTCCTGAAGATGCTCCTAAAGAAATTCCAAGACTTATAATTCCATCAGAAGATGGCTTTAAGATTGAAATATCAGATGAACGTATAAGTATTTTTTTTCAAAATTTTGAAGATGATATGAAAGAAATTGATGCATGTAAAAATGATTTAATAGAAAAAATTGATGCAATCAATAAAAAGCTTTCAATTAATATTTCTTGGATTGGTTTGATATTAAGAACTATAAATGAAAACGATTCTGCAAATGATAATATAAAAAAAGTAGTTACTGCTGAGGGACAAAAAGTATTTGATTTGAGTGATGGAGATAAGGATATTCTAATAAGATACCATGATTTTCACAATATTAAAATTAAAGATATTGATTATAGAGGTCATTTGAATGTAGAGTTTGGATCAAATATACGGGATGTACGAACAGGAGGTGAACAGGTTGGAAATTCTTTTATGTTGGATATAAATACTCGCGAATCTGATAAAAAAGTTACCTATGAGGCTGAAACACTTTTAAAATTTATAGATGTCTCTTTTTCTACACAGGCAAAATATTTTAAAGAACTAAATACTTTAGTGGATGGCAAATAGTAAAAATACATCTAGTAACCATAAGTTTATCAGGGACGACTGGTATGTTGAAGGTGTAAAAAGTTCTAGTGATAAGTTTATAGATTTACAAACTTTTCAAAATTATCAAGAAATACAAGAAAAAAGCCAAAAAAAACAGGGTAAATTGCTTAGGGATACAATTGAGTCTTTTATTGACACAATATATGGAAGTAAGGATGAGCAGACAGGAAAGTGGAAAAAGGGAATCATACAAGAAAACAAGGAATTATCAGAAAAGATAGCTGAACAGTCAAAAAATATAACAGAAATGGAAGAAAAAAGACTTGCTCAAGTTGAAAGTATGGATGATATGAAGAAAGAGTATGATAGTAAGATTGAAAATAGTAAGTTGACAATAATTGAAACTCTAGGTATTTTTGTTGCATTATTTACTTTTATATCAGTTGATTTTCAGGTCTTTCGATCATATCGTGATATATACGCAATAAGCGGATTGACTCTAATATTATTAGGCTCAATATCATTTTTATTATTAATATTTGATTTTTACATTTTACAATCTAGAGCAATAAATAATAATGTTGAAAAAAAATACGAAGAGCAAAATATATTGCAAGGACTATGGTGTAGATTGAAAAATCATCCCACGAGAGGAATTATTTTATGTTTTATAATATTGTTTATCGGAGTTGGGTTAGCTCTTTTTCATTTTGCAGATAATGATGATCTTAGTGATATGAAGAATAGTTTGCAAAATGAAATTCGTGAATTAGTGGAAAAAAAGTTTGAGTTAAGGAATGGAATTGTCAGAGCTGAAGAAAATAATTTGAAAAATGATGTAGTTGAAGTAAATAATAATCTTGATTCTATTAAAAAATGTGTTCAAAATTTTGGTGTGGTGGATAAGTGTTTCAGATAATATGTAAATAGAAATATATTTTTTAAATATAAAAATATGAAGCAAAATTATAAGAATTTATATAGCATTAGCTCATGTGCACTTCCTAAGAAGAAGGGGTGGAGTTTAGATAATATAAAAGATGGTTTTGAATATTTTAATGAGCTACATGAGCATTATCCAACAGCACAGGAAATTGATAATTTTGAATATCTGCCTTCATCGAGGTCTATTCAACGTAGTCACGGTGGTTTAGTTGCGCTAAGAAAAAAATTAGATTTAGCATGTATATTAGATCATACAAAAGGAAAAACACGTAGTAAAATGGCCCAAAAAACAAGTAATCGAGCAAAATACTATGAAGAGGAGTTTTTTCTTTTGTTAGCATCAAATTTTACTGAAATGAGAGTTCATGAACATAAGGTTATTCGTCCAAGTGATGTATCGTGTGATTTTTTCGTATACACATCAGATAATGGTGGAATTGTGATAGATTTGTTTTATGCTGCAAATCTGGCTAATATATCAAAGGTTGTAAATATTAAGTATAAAAAGTATACAAATTCTAATTTTAAAACACTATTTATCATTGTAGGAAATGATAGTTTTTTACAAAATGATATTGATTTAATGATAAAAAATAGAAAAAATCAATTACCTGACTTTATTACAGTCATCACTGAGAAAGAATTTAAAAGAAATATATACTCATATATTTCATTTGATACGTAGGGATTAGATATTTATTATAGTTTTATATTAAGTAAAAAATATGAATAAAGAAAAAATGAAGAATTTATTGTTTCTTGATGTAGAAGCAACTGGGTTAACTGAGGAAGATAGGCTTGTGCAGGTTGCTTATGATTTTGAGGGAGTGGAAAAAGAAGCGATGTTTAATCCTGGGCGTGATATGGAGATTGAGGCTATGGAGGTTACTCATATTACTAATAAGCATTTAGAGGATAAAGAAACTTTTCAGGGGTCTGAATTTTATAATGAGTTGAAAGAGGTTTTGGAAAAAGATGAGACTATTTTTATAGCTCACAATGCTCCTTATGATATTGGTATGATAGAGAGGGAGGAAATAAAAGTTGGTAAGTCAATTGATACGTATAAAATTGCACAGGCACTGGATGTTAAGAGTAAAATTCCTGCGTTTAGGTTGCAGTATTTGAGGTATTATCTAGGATTGGAAGTGGAAGATGTTGTGGCCCATGATGCGCTTGGGGATGTGAGGGTACTTAAAGCTGTATTTGAGAGGATGTATGACAAAATGATTGATGGTAGCACACATGATGAGGTGATAGCAAAGATGGTTAAAATAACAAGTGAGCCAATGCTTATTAAGCGATTAACATTTGGTAAACATAAAGGTGAATTGGTGGCTGATGTAGCTAGGAATGACCGAGGGTGGCTTGAATGGTTGTTGGGTCAAAAAGAGTCTGATGCTGCAAATGGTGACATTGATGAAGATTGGATTTATACTTTGAAGCATTATTTGAGATAATAATTTAGACTTCTGGTTTATACTGGGAGTTTTTAAATAAAAGACCTCCTCCACCTCGAAGGGGAGGATTGAGGAGGGGGTAGGTGAAACAGTAGGTTTAGTTGTTGTAAAACCCCCCTCTGTCCTTTGGACATCTCCCCCTTTAAAAAGGGTGAGAGGATTTTTTTTGGTTATTTTGACTCAAAACAATTTTTGTGCAAGGATAGGGTTAGTTTATTAGGGGTTGTTTAAAAAATTGTTTATACAAATTGTAGAGCAATAAAACCAAAAAATATTTCAAATGGGAGAGGCATTATGATAACGAGAGTGCCAATAAAAGAAGATTTTACTCCGGAGACATTGGTCCTGGTACATTCAATCGTTCCAGCTTACGGAGTTATAATTGATACAGATGTTTGGAAAAAATATGCTTACAAAGAAAATCCAGAAGTGGTGGATTTATTTGAAGAAGGTGAAGAACGTCAGAATTTAATTCCAGTCTTTTTATTTGGAAATGTCATTGGTCAGCATATTGGAGTGGCTGATGGTGAGCCTTTTATCAAAAAGTATATTCAAAAGTACGCTTATTCTAATGTTGGTGGAAATATTAGAATAGTTTCTAGTATTAACGAACTTGAAACTATTTTGTATCATATGTCACATTTTTTTGGTAATCCTCCACACAGTTATATTGAGAGTGTTAGATCTGACGTAGATGCTTTGAAAAAGTGTGTGGAAAGGGGTTATGATTTGAGAACATTAGATCAAAGAGATGATTTGAATCATTTTTATAAAGAAAGGATTAAGTTTTTTGATGAGGCAGTCAAAAAACATCTACCCAACACAACATATACATGTTAGTAATGTAAGTGCGAAATTTAAAGTTGTTAAGTTAATTAGCTTAACAACTTTTTTGTTTTAGGTGTAAATAGCTAGTGAAGTGTGCTACACTAATTATTAATGAGGGGGAAGGTCTAATTTATTAACAGCATGTGTATGAAAAAGATCGCTCTTATGGGAAGTACTGGTTCTGTGGGGACGCAGACATTGGATGTAGTAAGAAATTATCCAGATAAGTTGGAAGTGTTTGCGCTTAGTGCAAATAGTAATGTGAAGTTGTTGTTGGAACAAATTGAAGAGTTTAATCCAGAGATTGTAGGCGTGGCAAATGAAGATAAAGCAAAAGAATTACAAAGTAAGACAAAGGTGAAAATAATTACTGGTCCGAATATGCTTCGGGAGATTGCGGTTATGAAAGAGTATGACACATTTATTACAGCAACAGTTGGACTTACAATTATTCGTGCAACAATTGATGCAATTAGAGAAGGAAAGGACGTTGCAATTGCTAATAAGGAGACACTTGTGGCAGCAGGAGAAATCGTTATGGATGAAGCTAAAGAACATGATGCGCATATTATGCCGATTGATTCGGAACATAGTGCGCTTTTTCAATGTCTCAATGGTGAGGATAAGAAGACTATTCGTTCACTTGTTGTGACATGTTCTGGTGGAGCTCTCAGAGATTATACGAAGGAAGAAATGAATGATGTTTCAATAGAAGATGCACTTGGACATAAGACTTGGAATATGGGGCAGAAAATTACAATTGATAGTGCTACACTTATGAATAAGGGCTTTGAGGTAATTGAAGCGATGTGGCTGTATGATGTGGCACCAAAGGACATTCAAGTTGTTATTCATCCTGAGAGCATGATTCACTCTATGATAGAATATTCTGATAATTCTATAATTGCACAGATTTCAGAACCTGATATGAGATTACCTATTCAATATGCTTTGAGTTATCCTGACAGATGGGGAGAAGCAGTAAAAAGACATAAATTTGATACATCATATACTTTTGCAAAGCCTGACTTAGATAGATTTCCATGTCTAGGTTATGCATTTGATGCTATGGAAGCAGGTGGCACAATGCCAGCAACAATGAATGCGGCAAATGATGCAATGGTAGCAAAATTTCTGAGTGGTGAGTGTGAGTATCTAGATATACCCAGAGTTATAAAATTGGTAATGGATGAGCATACTGTTACCACAAGTCCAACACTTGATGATATTGAGGAGGCAATTGAGTGGTCAACAAAAAAAGTTGATGATTCGCTGTAACTTTTATATAGAAATAAAAGTAGATTATTATTAAAAGGATATTTATGAAAAAAAACATGTTTGGCATAGGTATTGTTGCTGTTTTTGCAATGTTAGCTGGTTGTGGTGGGAGTGAAGAAGTTTCTAATTATGATGTAACAATTCCAGATGCAATTACAGCTGAATCAACAAAAGATATAGATGTAACACTAGGTAATTTGGAAGAAAATAAAGTTGTTGTGGTTGTAAAAAAAGGTGCATTTGAAGATAATCAAAAAGTGCAAATTCAAACACCAGAGAATATTCCAACACAAGAAAATACAATATTACTTGGTACACCGTTGGATGTGTCAGCAGAAGGAAAAGACGCAGTACGATTTGATGAGCCTACGGTAATTACAATGGCTTTTGATAAGTCACAGATTCCAGAAGAAGCAGATGAGAGTTTTTTACGGATTGGTTATTATAATGGCGAGCAGTGGGAATATATAAAACCAGATAGTATAGATATGGATGCTGGCACGATGACATTTCAAACGTATCATTTCAGCACATATTCACCAAGTATTTCTGAAAAAATAAAGATTACTGAACAATTTCTTCATTCGCAGGCACTGGATAATGTGCTGCGTGAAAATGTGAACAATGAATCTGATTATGTTACACAGCAAATTATTGCGATGACGCTTGCTAAGATGGGTATTGCGGATGAGAAGACACAACAAAAGATCTTTGATAAAGTTTCAAGTGCCCAAGAGTATAAAGAAATTTATGATTTATACGAAAAAGGCGATGTAGCAACAGCCAATCAAAAAGTTGCACTATTGACTGGGACAAAAATTGCAACAAATGTGCCTGACTCAGTATGGAAAAGTGCATTGGGCAGTGTCGTAGGTGGGGCAGATGATATTGCAAAGGTTTCTGAAGCAGCTGGTTATGCTGCAGAAGGTCAATACAAAGAAGCGGCCAAAATCATTGGTGAACAAATTGCTGATAAATTTCTCATTACAACTGCTGGTAAAATTGCAGTAGAAGTTGTGAATGGACAGATTAATAATTGGAAAAATAGTGAAGTGGATGCAGCATACGAGGCATATCAAAATGGTGCAGATGGGTATTTTTGGGGATATAATGTTGACAAGGGCGACTTTGAAGGCATTTGGACACAGATGCGAGGCATAGGACGACAGTTGGAACTTGAAGCAGTTAATAAAGAAAATGATATTAGAAAAGAAGCAGGAATGCCAGAAATGACAGAGAGGGAAATTGCAATGGTGCATGTCCGTGTAAAACAAGCGTATAAAAAACAATTCGAGCAAAGATCTGAAAAAGAAGATGAAATTAAAAAAGAAGAAGCAAAATTGAAAATGATGTTTGATGCGTTTGAAGAAAAGAATGTGTTTACCGGTGGACTTGGTCCGCAAACATTAAATGAAAAGGGTTATACGTATGAACAAAAGTTAGAAATCATGCATCATTTTGGTCAGAAGATAATGAAAGATACGACGCGTACTGAATTAACAGATGGAAACGTGGGAGTTTCTGATACAAAAATATCAACAGCTCAAATTATTATTGCTGCAAAGAAATATTTTTCTGAACCAGATGGGAAGAAGAAATATGAAGAATATATTAAAGAAGAATTTGGCGTGGGGTTGTATCCAGCTATAGAAGAACTGAAGGGTGACTTGATTGGGGATATGACAATTACCGATATAGAAGTAACTGATGAATTTAAACAAAAAGTTGAAAATGGAGAGGGTCCGGAGGGTTGTGATTTAGCAACTTTGGAGGAGATGAAGGGTAAGGAAAATCCGATGAAGCTTACATTTGATCCAACTAATGCTACAGGGGGATATGTAACAATGAATGATGGAGATCAAATGCTATTTTCATATCATGATGGTAAAATTGAAATAACAATTACTGATGATGATAATGATATGGATGGAAAAATATTTATTGATGCTACAAAAAAAGAAGATGGCACAATAGTATTGGGCGGTAAAATGTATGTAGACTATATGGAAGGAGGAGTCTCTGTAAAAGGTGATGTTAATGTTCAAAAATAATTATGCATCCAGAACTTCTTTCATTACATTTGTTTGATAGTGATATTATTATTACATCATATAGCTTTTTTTATGTGGTAGCAGTATTATTTGTTATTGTGGGGAGTTATATTTCTGTAACTCGAAATTATTTTTCACATAGACAAACAATATGTATGTTATCGGCTAGCACAGTAAGTGGTTTTATTGGTGCACGATTATTACATTTTACGTTAAATCCAGAAGTATATACAAATGGACAGTTGCATATATTAAATTTACACATGAGTGGATTTACTATTGTAGGTGGGCTTGTGTTTGCAATCATTGCAGGTGTTGTCACTGGTAAAATATGTCATATAAATGTATGGCGTTTTGGAGACCATGTTGTACCGTATTTGGGCTTTGGGATTGCAATAGCACGTGTGGGTTGTTTTCTGAATGGATGTTGTTTTGGGTATGTTACTGGAGTTTTTTGGGGTGTTAAGTTTCCACTACTGAGTTATGCACATCAATACCAGATGACTCATGGTATTGGAGATATTTTCATGGTAGCAAATGTACATCCTACACAAATATATGAAATGATAGCAGTGATTGTAGGTAGTATAATTGCAATTATAATTAATCGCAAAAATATTTTTCCAGGTGCAGCAATATTATTTTTTGGAATGTGGTTCAGTTTATTTCGTTTGATAAATATGTTTTTTAGACAAATGCCAGAATCTTTAACACTTTCACAAAGTCAATATAATTTGATATACATAAGTATATTTATTTTTTGTGGAATGCTTTTTGTATATCAGTTAAAAAGACAAAAAATAAAAAATATAGTATAATAAAATTATTAGTAATTTATAATATTAAAAATATGGTTGGATTTATAACATTTATGTTTTTTGCAGGGATTTTTGTTTTGATATTTGTTTTGCGTATCAAGCAGATTAATCAATACGAACGGGGTGTTTTTTTACCCGAGGTAAATTTACAGGAGTTAAAAATCCTGGATGGACATTATATTTTCCAATTTTCCAAAAAATACAAATTGTTGATGTTCGTACTAAGGCAGTAGATGTACCTTATCAAGAAGCAATTACAAAGGATAATATTCCAGTTAGGATTAATGCTGTTGTATATTATTCTGTAATTGATGTGTCAAAGGCAATATTGGAAGTTCAAGATTATTACAACGCAATTTCACAGTTAGCTCAAACAACAATGCGTAATTCAATTGGTGAGCGAGAACTTGATGATTTATTACAAAATAGATCAGAAATTGCAGAACAAATCAAGACTGAATTGGATAATAAAACAGATAAATGGGGAATTGATGTAAGCGCGTTAGAATTAAAGGATATTGTAATCCCAGAAGAATTAAAGAGAACAATCTCAAAAGAAGCTGAAGCAGAGCGTGAAAAGCGTGCTGTAATTATTAAAGCAGAAGGTGATAAATTAGCAGCAAACAATCTATCAGCAGCAGCTAAAAAACTTGCTGAAACTCCAGGAGCGTTGCATTTGCGAACATTGCAGGCAATAAATGATCTTTCAAGTGATCAATCAAATACAACAATTTGGATGATACCAACAGATGCACTTGAAGCTGTGAAGGGATTTTCTGATGTAATGAAAAAAACAGCACAAGACAAAGCTTCTACAGAAGTAGAAATAGATAATACACACGGTGATGATAGGTTTCAGGCTTAATTGTATAAATTGAATATAGAATTAAATTAATTTATTATTAATGACATTGATTGTGTGAACTATGAATATGAGTGGGAAACCGTCACTCTCTCATGTTCAGAAGGAAAGAGACAACTCAAGGAGATAGGCAGAAATAGTATTGCTTTAGGTAATGCATATAAAAAATTGGAATTGGATTCAGCTACAAGAAAGGACATTTCAATTACGATTAGTCAAATAGATCAAATAACTGCTGACAATCAACTTGAAATGTCAAAGCAGATGTGGAACCAAATAACGCTAGATGAGGATGATAAAGTTAATGCATTAAATAAATCTCTTTTAAAGGCCGCACTTGAAAGTAAATAGAGACTTAGAGCTATTGAAAAGCAAATTAATAAATTATAACCAACTGTTGATATAATTAATGTCTTGGAGGATGAAGCAAAACAAGTGGTTGAAGCTAGGCTTGTTTTAGAGAAAAATGATACTCATGGTGATGACAGGTTCCAGGCTTAATTACAAGAATAAAAGAAAAAGCGACTATGTCCCATTTGGGAATAGTCGCTTTAGCATTATTCTGCGAAGTTAGTTGAAATAACATTAATTGATGCTATTGTCATTCTAGAGGGGTCTTTTGCAAGTATATCATCTAGTCTGTCTTGTTTTACGGTAAGTGTTTGCCATAAATTATCTAAAGCTTCTCGGTTTCTTTCTGAAAAATATCTGGAATGAGAGGTTTTGTGAATAATCCACTCCATGTCATGTAAGGCAACTTGTGTTGAGGTTAAATATGCATAATACGGTACATCATCTAGTAGTATATTCATTTCATCTTTTGTTGGAATATGTCCAAATTGAGCATAAAACAATGTTGCTTCATTGTTTACAATCTTTGTGAGAAAATCAGAGATAAAACGAGTATCGTTGCTATAGGTAAAAACATATTCATCAGCTATTGAGATTGTTGACAGCTTGCCAACTGGAATTTCACGACCTTCTTTTGTAATAGATAATACAAAATAGTCAACATTGAGATGTTGAATAATTTTATAGAAATCTCTTTGGTATGACTTGAAAGAATTATAGGTTGTATTATGAAGATAACTTCTCGCTTCTTCAAATGCAGGATTAGCTAAATGTCTGACTAGCAAAATAATTGCAATAATTATAGTAAATGGAATTAAATTTACAATAATTTGATAACTTTTATACCAAATTGATTCAGTAGTACTATTTTTTATTACACATCCTCCTTTGAAGAAAAATAATATATTTAAAATTAAATTGTTTAGGTACTAAGATGATTAATTATGATACAGTAGGAAGGGTTAATTGTCAATTTGAAGTACAAATTTTTTGTACCGCTATACCCCATAAGTAAATGTTACCGAGGTGGGTACTGCATAGTCCATAATA